>JAAUUM010000257.1 GCA_012031565.1 Synechococcaceae cyanobacterium SM2_3_2 | reverse complement strand
TCGGATGCTCACCACCCTGACTTTACCCAGCCAGGGACTCCGCGCAGGTGATGGGCTATGACGTGGTGCGACAGCCCTTGCAGGTGCGACAGGCGATTGGGGTGGTGTTGCAGCAGGTCACCCTAGAGGGATCCCTGACCGTCTGGGAAAATCTGGAGTTCCACGGGCGGATGCACCATTTGCCCAATTCCCTCCGCCAAGAGCGGATCAACCGTTGGTTAGACTATGTCCGCCTTGCGGATCGGCGCGATAGCCAAGTCAGAACCCTCTCGGGGGGCATGAAACGCCGCCTCCAGGTGGCCCGAGCTTTGCTCCATGAGCCTCAGGTCTTGTTTTTGGATGAGCCCACCGTAGGATTAGATCCCCAAGCCCGCCGCCTATTGTGGGAGATTTTGCGGGATCTGAATCGGCAGGGGATGACCCTGTTGGTGACAACTCACTACATGGAAGAGGCTGAAGAATTGTGTCACCGGATTGGCATTATGGACGCGGGCACACTGATCGAGCTGGGTAGCCCAGAACAACTGCGGCAACGACATGGCGAAGGCTTATTGGTCACCTCCGCTACGGGATCCCAAGCCCAGGGCATCGAGGCTGCTCAGCAATTCCGTTTCTTCCCAACCGTGGCAGAGGCTCAGCACCATCTAGACAGCCTGCCAGATCGCACGGGCAAAATGGTGCGGCCTTCTAACCTAGAAGATGTTTTTGTCAAATTAACAGGCCGGCAATTGGACTAGCCCCATTGATTTAGTCTTGAAATTTGACATAGATGGGCTGACACTGATGGGTGATGGACTGGGTGATGGACGGATCCCCTCCGATGATCCTGTAGAGATTATTTTGCAGTAAGCTAAACCGACAAACCATGGAAACGCGCCTATCCTAATGGGGTGCTGGCTAGTTGATCTAGCCCAGTCATGACTCATTTCTAGGCTGTTTCTTGACGTTGACTCATGACGTTATCTCCTTCCAACACTCCACCCCTGACCCTGCCCCAGAGGGACTTGAGCTGGCATGCCCTACCCGTTGCCGAGGTGATCGCCCAGTTGAGCACGGATCCTGAACAAGGACTCAGGGCGGCTGGGGTACAACAGCGACAGCAGCAGTTTGGCCCCAATGAACTGACGGCTAAGCCCGCTAAAAGTGCCTGGATCCGGTTTCTAGAGCAATTTAATCAGCCGTTACTCTATATCCTGCTGGCTGCGGGTCTGATCAAAGCCATCTTGCAATCTTGGGTCAATGCCGGGGTGATTTGGGGGGTGACGGTAATCAACGCCATCATCGGCTATATCCAGGAAGCCAAGGCCGAAGAAGCCATCGCCGCTCTCTCTGCTGCTGTCACCACCGAGGCCACTGTGATCCGAGAGGGTCGCAATGAGGTGATTCCCTCCCGTGAGTTGGTGCCAGGGGATGTGGTCTTGCTCAATTCGGGGGATAAGGTGCCCGCCGATCTACGCCTGTTCCGCGCCCGCAACTTGCAGGTGGATGAATCAGGGCTGACGGGCGAATCTGTGCCGGTCGAGAAAAGCGTGGATCCCTTGGCGGAGGAAACTGGGCTTGCGGATCGGATCAACATGGCCTACGCGGGCAGTTTTGTCACCTTTGGCCAGGGATCCGGCCTGGTGGTGGCGATTGGGCAGGCAACCGAGACGGGCCGGATTTCAGGACTATTGGATCAGGGTGGATCCCTGGAGACGCCTCTAACCCGCAAATTTGAAGCCTTCAGCAGGGTGCTGCTCTACATCATCCTGTCCTTGGCAGCGGTGACGATTGCGGTAGCGATGCTGCGGGGGGGTGAGGGATCCACCCTTGATCAATTCCGCTATTCCTTTGAGGCCGCAATCGCGTTGGCGGTGAGTGCGATTCCCGAGGGCTTGCCCGCTGTGGTGACGGTGACCTTGGCGATTGGGGTGTCGCGGATGGCTCGCCGCCATGCCATCATCCGCAAGCTGCCAGCGGTGGAAACTTTGGGCAGCGCCACCGTGATCTGCTCTGACAAGACTGGCACCCTAACCGAAAACCAGATGACCGTGCAGGGGATCATGGCGGGATCCCAGTATTTTAGTGTGACGGGTGGCGGCTACAGCCCTAAAGGTGAGATCCAACAGGATGGCAATGCTATTACCCTTGATCACCATCCCACCGTGGCGGCTTGTCTGTTGGCGGGGCTGCTCTGCAACGACACCCAACTCAAGCGGGGATCCGATGATGAAATCGAAGTGGTGGGGGATCCCACCGAGGCGGCCCTGCTGATATCGGGTCACAAAGTAGGCTTGGATCCCGCTCAACAACATCAGCGCTACCCCCGCCTAGATTCGATCCCATTCGAGTCCGATTATCAGTACATGGCCACCCTGCACCAGATGGAATCGGGGCGATTGGTCTATATCAAGGGATCCACAGAAGCCCTGCTCAGCCGTTGCGATCAGCAGCTCAATGCCACCTCTCACCTGGAGCCGCTGGATCGGGATGCCATTGCTGCTCGGGTGGATAGTCTGGCCCGACAGGGGTTACGGGTGCTGGCCTTCGCCCAAAAATCGGTGCCCGCTGACTTGGCCAATCTTGACCATGACGATCTAGCTGCAGGATTGGTGTTTTTAGGCTTGCAGGGGATGATCGATCCGCCTCGGCCCGAAGCCATTGCTGCCGTCCGCTCCTGCCAATCCGCTGGGATCCAGGTCAAAATGATCACCGGCGACCATGTGATCACCGCCCGTGCCATCGCTGAGCAGATGCACCTCAATGCTGCTGGAGAGGTGAAAGCCTACACCGGCCAAGACCTGAGCCGGATGGATCCCACCCAACTGGCGGCAGCAGTTTCACAAGGAACCGTGTTTGCCCGCGTTGTGCCAGAGCAGAAACTGCGTCTGGTGGAGGCTCTGCAATCTAAAGGGCATATTGTCGCCATGACGGGGGATGGGGTCAATGATGCACCCGCCCTCAAGCAAGCGGATGTGGGCATCGCCATGGGCAAGGGGGGCACGGAGGTGGCCAAGTCTGCTGCTGATATGCTGCTCACCGACGACAATTTTGCCTCGATTGAGGCCGCCGTTGAGGAAGGTCGTACCGTCTATCGCAACCTGCTCAAGGCCATCGCCTTTATCCTGCCGGTCAATGGCGGCGAATCCATGACCATTTTGTTGAGCGTGCTACTGGGGCTAGAGTTACCGATCACGGCGTTGCAGGTGTTGTGGCTGAATATGCTCAACTCCATCACCATGACGGTGCCGCTGGCCTTTGAACCCCAGACCGGGCGAGAGATGAAGCGACCGCCGCTGCCCCCCGATGCGCCGTTGCTCTCCCCCAAATTGTTGCAACGGATCCTGGTGATCTCAGTGTTCAACTGGATCTTGATCTTTGGGGTGTTTGAGTTTGTCAACCGCAGCACCGGAAATATCGATTTGGCCCGAACGATGGCAGTGCAATCGCTGGTGATGGGGCGGGTGATCTATCTGCTGAGTCTCAGCCAAGCCATACCCACCCTGCTGGGGATCCGCACCGGCAATAGCAGCACCGAGTTCCGGGAACGGTTCCAGGACATCTTGGCCATTGCCATTGGCATTGTGTCGGCTCTGGTTTTGCAAATCCTGTTCAGTCAATGGGGGCTGCTTAATTTGATCTTTGACACTGCGCCGTTGACCTGGGCTCAGTGGCTGATCTGCATCGCCCTCAGCGTGCCCATGATCCTGGTGGCAACCATCGCCAATCGCTTGGATCCCTAATGGTTTAGTCTGCGGGATGACATGGGATCCCGAAGGCATAACAAGGGGCCAAATGTTTTAGCGTGAACGTTTTGCTCCGTAGGTTCTAGTCAGCATTTCACAACAGCCATTCTGCCAATCGATCCCCCACCCCCGACAAATCGATAGGGATTGCCACCGCTTGACCCATGCGGGGACGCTGGCGAGTGGCCACCATTTCCTGGCAGAGCCTGTCGTAAACTCCCCATTCCTGCAATGTCGTAGCGACTGAGGCCAGATGCTCTTGGTACTCAGCTTCACTGAGGGGAAAGGATTGCTGTCCGAGATATCGCCACATCACCAACAGCGAGACCCGCTCCCCCACTCGCCGCAGCTGCACATCATAGGGCTTGCCCCACTTTTGCAGGATGAGTTGTCGCAGATCAGCCCCAGATGGCTGGGATCCTGGATTGGATGTTCTTGTCATTCTGTTTGCCTAGAGATTTTGCCTAGAGATAGCGACAGAGATAGCAATGAAGATGGCCGATTGATCGGGGGTCTAGAACTAGGGATCCCGAGATTAAGCTGATGGATCACAGGCCGAGATGAGTGGGTTCTAAGCGGGTGGAGACTGGATTGTAGCCTCAACTTTCACCACCTCTGTTACATTTTTTAATGTTGACCGCCCCAAGTCCTCAGCTAGCATGAAAACGCTCGTAAAGACTCGCAATAATCGCCTCATCATCTCACTATGACTGACGCTTTACTATGACTGACGCTGCTGGCAAATTTGAAGCCCCATCCATGAGCCGTCGTCTCATGATGTCCACCCTTTTGGGGGATCCATTGGCACTGTTGCATTGGGGCACTCTACCCTGTTGTTCGTTTTTCATCCCTCCCTCCAGTGGCACTGGGGATAAAGGGGTGGTGGCCAAAGATG
>JAAUUM010000256.1 GCA_012031565.1 Synechococcaceae cyanobacterium SM2_3_2 | reverse complement strand
TGGTTTGACCTAACCAGCGATAAATAGTGGCTCTGCCCACCTGATAGAGCTTAGCTGCATTTGAGATGCCGCCGCCTTGTTCCACAAACTGAAGGACTCTGATTTTAAGGTCTACGCTGTAAGGCATAAGTACCCCCTTCCTGTCCAGCTAACTAAGTCTCATAACTATTCTAAATTACTATAGTTTGTTCCTTTGTTATCTATAACGGCTCTCACCCCAAGCCCTCTACCTTCTGTGGGGAGGTGAGAAATCTTGTGTTGCTGAAGAAAATATATTGTGCCCCTCTAAGAGCGGGCTATTCGCTCCAACTGGCCGATATTGAGACGGTCTTACCATTGGCGCAGTTTGTTGGCTTCGATGCCGGATCCTTTGATTGCGAGGATGAACCACCGTTCAATGTGCGTCCAGTGGCTTTTAAACCCCCGCCGCTACTTGCTAAAATCCTGTCCAGTTTGTACTAGTTGTTTGGGGGTGTCATATTCCCCTGCTCCAGCCACCGCTCTAGGTCACTCAGGGAGCTAAAGTCCAATAAAGCCTCTCCCAGTGCCTCAATCTCATCCAGTGATAGGAGGCGGATCCGGCTTTCCAAAGGTTGAGGGATCATGCCGATATTTAGCTTGCGACGTAGCAAGCGGAGAGTAAGGTTGGCTTCTCCTTCCTGCTTACCTTCTAGTTTTCCTTCCATCTTTCCCTCTAACTTTCCTTCCAATTTCCCCTCTAGCTTCCCTTCCAGCTTTCCTTCTAGCTTCCCTTCCAGCTTTCCTTCTTCTCTGGCTTCCTGATAAACCCGCGTCTGCTTCAGCTCACTTAGTCCAAACATTGCCTCTATCTCCTCTCTGCTCAATCCTGCAAACTTGTAAACCAGCACCGTCTCCAACAATTCTAGGATCCCGCTCTCTAATCCCCTACTGACTAACCCCGGTACCCTCTCTCTGGCTCGTTGGGGTGTATCTACAATCAGCTTCACAATCTCCACTAGGGGCGAGTCATTCTCTGGCAACTGATTCAGATACACCCGCTGAATCGAGGTGGCGAACATCCCCAGCGAGGCCGGGATCCCCAAATCCAAACTCTTCCGTGGATAAAGCACCACCACTTGGCAGGGCTGAATCGGCTCATACTGCCGCAGGTACATGGCCATCTCTGCCACCACCCGAAAGTAAAGGCTGGGATCCTTCTGAAATTGCACTTCCACAAAGTAAATGGGCTTCTCTGTGTCAGAGGGGAGAAAGATGCCATCCAGTCGGAAGGCCAGCTCTTTGACCTCCCGCGATGAGAACTCGTAGCCTGCTGCTAGATAGGGATCCTGGCCCAGCAGTTCAAATAGCAGTGCAGGATAATCCTTGAATAGGCGGTAGAAGATAGAGTCGGTTTTCATGGCTCCAGTGTAGGGTGCTTCACCCCGCCAGTGTCCTCATAAAATCCCGCAGGGATCCCGCTTGCACAGTGACCCTGGCCTCAATCTCTTTCTCTTGTGGGGCAACGCTGCTCTCTGGGTCTGGTGGATCTGGATCCTGCACATTACCATTGGCTATCTCTTTATCCACTGGCCGGGGATCATCGGCTAAGAACCACTGAAAGACCAACAGCAGCACTTCGCCAGGATAGAACAACCCCGTCGCCACCCGGATCTGCTCAATCTTGGGCAGCAGTGATACAGGGATCCTCACCCTAACTTGCACCGACTCTGGTTTCTGCTTCATGCCACCAACCCTAGAACGTGGGCAAACTGGGGATCCGGCAGCACCTTAAACCAACTGTTCTCATCCAGCCAGTCAGCCGCAAGGGGAGCCGCCCCACCCGCGACTAGGATCACTCCAATCCCTCGCCCTATCCGCCGTTCCCTGCACATCAGCATAGATAGATTCCACTGACCAAACTCGTCCTTGGTCAGAGAGTTTGACGAAGCGATTACCCAAATCAATAGCTACTTTCTGAGTCATTTCTGTAGGTCATATTCTGAAAGAATGGCCACAGCATATACACTGACTGCACGGACTCAAAGTGGGTCTTATGTCTAAGTATTCACCTTCTAGATAGCAGTTGACAGGACAAAGTAACTCATCTTGAATTGTCAACCTGACAGGTGTGCAGAAGTGGGCTATCCTCTGTGAGTTGTTTTGAGGATTGTCAAATCCATGAGCCGAGTTAGCCTACGCAGACCTACTGTGGGCCAACGTTCCAAAGTCACCGCTACCGATAAAGAACGGATCTATCAACTGGCTCAGCAGGGCATTACTCCTCAACAAATAGCGGCCCGTTTAGGAGTCTCTGTCACCACCGCCAGAAATTACAGCAAAAGCACCTAAAAGAGTTAAATGCAACCCAAAATGTCCAGTCTTGCGCTACAGGGTTCCCCCTGTTATAGACAGTCTGAACAGCGGCGGATTGTGGCTGGGCTACTGTCTGGTAATTCGCTATTGGTAGTAGGAGAACCGGGATCCGGGAAGAGTAGTCTGGCCCATTTTATTGCTCAAGACTTGACGGGATTCAGGTTGGTTCATCTCAAAGCCTCCACACCCAAGCAAATGGTGGAGAGCGTGGCAGAGCAGTTGGGAGTGGATCCCGCCACATTGGAGGGAAAGAAGATGACCTTGGCCCAGTTGCAGGCCGCTCTATTTGGGGATCTGCTCAATCAGACCGCGATATTCATCTGTGATGACGCAGAGCAATATCCTCTTTCCTTTCGGCAGTGGTTGGAATCGCTCTTGTCCACCAAATCTGTGATGTTGGTCTTGGCAACGTGGCCCCCTGCCAAAGACTTGTTCCTAAAGCTGCCCCGCCTGGAATTGGATCCCCTACCAGAAGGCCCGATCAGAGATTGCATCGAGAGTGCAGCAGCACAACTGGGGATCCGTCTCCGCCCTGGGCAGATCTCAAACCTGATGGAGCGCTGCGGCGGCAATCCCATGCTGGCTAAGCGGGTGGTACTGGAAGAGCACCTGGGCTTAAAGATCACTGGCCCTGACCACACGCAATGGATTGATGGCACACCCCTACTCGTCGCTGGGCTGATGTGTTTCACCCTGGTTCGCTTTCTGGGTCTGGGATTCAGCAGTACGAGTCTATACCTCTTGGGAGTCATCCTCACGGTGGTGGCCGCCATTGCTCGGTTGCTGCTGTACTCCTTGCCCCGCCGCAAAGGGAGGATAGGCCAGCGATGATGAGCCTGACCCATGCCTTAATAGCAGTCACCTCAACCAGTGTGATCCTGGGCACCGCATCCCCTTGGGTGCTCATGGTGGCGGCAATGGGATCCCAACTCCCCGACTGTGACACCTCCACCAGCTATCCGGGTCGGATCCTCAAACCCATCAGCACCCGACTGGAGGCAAAGTACCCTCACCGGACTATCATCCATAGCTTACTGGCTACCGGGATCCTGGCTCTGTTCGCCCTGCCTTTATCTCTGTTTGGCTTCCCGTGGGGTGGATTGGTGACAGGCTATTTCTTTGGCTGGTTTGCGGATGTGTTTACCAAATCAGGAGTGCCCGCCTTTTGGCCCAATCGCGCCAGATTGGTCATCCCCGGCAATCCCCGACTCAGACTCTCGACGGGATCCCCGGCTGAATGGGTCATCCTGGCTCTGTGTCTAGTGCTGCTGATTATCTCCATCAACATTCACTCGCAAGGTGGATTGCTGAGAACCTTCAACCTGTGGATGGGGATCCCCAGTGGAGCAGTGGAGCTGGTCAACCAAGACCAAGACAGATTCTTATTGGTGGCTGAGATTGATGGCATCAACACCCTGAGCCAGCAGCGGGTGCAGGGATCCTATGCTGTTCTCCGTGCCCTAAGTAGCTCTGACCTTCTCCTAGAGCAGGAAGGCAAACTTTACCGGGCTGGCGGAGGCATCGATGCTCAGATTCGTCTATCGAGGATCTTCATCCGTCGTGGGCAACAGATCCGCTCTGAAGTGGAACAAGTCGCGTTCATCGAGCAACTGTTCACCCTGCCCCCTGATGAGGGATCCCCTCTGCAAGTCACCTACACCGGGATCCTTGAGATAGAGGATGCCTTTGACCTATCTCTAGCTCCCAACGTTGAGCAATTCCAACCTGTCACCTTGCAATTCTTGGGCGAGGAAACCGCCCTATTAAGATTCACCAGCGCCCGCCGAGAGGATTTGCAACCCTTCGAGAACAGCTATGGATCCGGCCAAATGCTGGTTAGGAGGGTCTATGCCGACTAGGAAAAGCAAGCTGCAAAAAGAGTGGGAAATCTTCATTCGCTGGCTCACTACTTGCATCGCTCTCATCACGCCATTGGCCTCAATTCCCCAAATCTGGAATGTCTGGATGGGGGAGACGAGTGGGGTCAGCCTCATCACTTGGTCTTGGCTGGGCATCAGCTCCCTGGTCTGGACAATCTACGGACTCAATCTCAGGGATCCCCGTCTCATCATCCAGAAGGGATCCGACATGATTGCTCGTTTTGCAGTGGTGGCCGGGATCCTCTGGAAAGGAGGACACCTATGATCTTCCACCGTCCAGAAGCCCCTCTACCTGCAGCGAGACTATAGTAATTTAGAATAAGAGCGAGACAGGGCTAAGAACAGTAGTCTCTGACAATGTCATCCAACATTTTCTCGCTATCGGCATACATCCTCGCTCTCTTCAGGAGGGCAAAGTCGTGCTCGATGTC
>JAAUUM010000255.1 GCA_012031565.1 Synechococcaceae cyanobacterium SM2_3_2 | reverse complement strand
CCCATGCTGTCTTTGCCGTCACTGCATCCAGCCTCACACTGGGCACTGCATCCCCGTGGGTACTCATGGTGGCAGTAATGGGATCCCAACTCCCGGACTGTGACACCTCCACCAGCTATCCGGGTCGGATCCTCAAACCTATCAGCACCCGTCTTGAAGCCCGCTATCCCCACCGGACTATCACCCATAGCTTCCTTGCCACAGGGATCCTCGCACTATTCAGCTTGCCTTTAGGTGCGTTTGGTCTCCCGTGGGCTGGGTTGGTAACAGGCTATTTCTTCGGCTGGTTTGCAGATGTGTTCACCAAGTCAGGGGTGCCCGCCTTTTGGCCAAACAGGGCCAGATTGGTGATTCCTGGTAATCCCCGACTCAGGCTCTCGACGGGATCCCCTGCGGAATGGGTCGTCCTGGGTATCTGTCTAATGCTTCTCATCATTTCCATCAACATTCACTCTCAGGGAGGTCTGCTGAGAACCTTCAACCTATGGATGGGGATCCCCAGTGGAGCAGTGGAGCTTGTCAACCAAGACCAGGACAGGTTCATGCTCATCGCCCAAGTGGATGGCATCAACAGTCTGAGCCAACAGCGGGTGGAGGGAACTTATCAGGTCATCCGCGCACTGAGTAGCTCCGACCTATTGCTGGAGCAAGAGGGCAAACTCTATCGGGCTGGTGGGGGCATTGATGCCCAGATTCGCCTCAGTCGCATCTTCATCCACCGTGGTCAACAGATCCGCTCTGAAGTGGAACAAGTCGCCTTCACTGAGCAACTGTTCACCCTACCCCCTGATGAGGGATCCCCCCTGCAAGTCACCTACACCGGGATCCTTGAGATAGAGGATGCTTTTGACCTATCTCTAGCTCCCAACGTTGAGCAATTCCAACCTGTCACCTTGCAATTCTTGGGTGAGGATACCGCCCTGTTGAGATTCACCAGTGCCCGCCGAGAGGATTTGCAGCCCTTCGAGAACAGCTACGGATCCGGCCAGATGCTGGTCAGGAGGGTCTATGCCAACTAGGAAAAGCAAGCTGCAAAAGGAATGGGAAATCTTCATTCGCTGGCTTACCACTTGCATTGCCCTGATTACCCCCCTGGCCTCTATCCCTCAAATCTGGAATGTCTGGATGGGCGAGACAAATGGAGTCAGTAGCGGCTGTCAAGTGTCCTCTTTGAATATGACCCATAGTAGTTGCTTTGGCTGCTGCTATCTGTTGAAAACCTTCTAAATGGTGATAAGTCCATTGTGTAAAAAACCAGATTGGATAATCAGTAGATGTCACCTTAAACAAATGCTGATTAAGTGCGCCTTCACCTTCAGTCCAAAACTTAGCAACAAGGCTACCAGACCAAGAGAATAGAAAGTCTCCATCTTTCACGATATATTTCTCTGGAATTCTCCTTGAAGCTCTCCCGCTTTTGGTTATAATGCCAGATCGTAATTCTGCAATTTTGATTACTGGAAGTGAGTCTTCATCTTCTGAAGGGGGATATTTCTGGAGAGCTAACCCATTGAGAAAATCTGCTACCTTGTCTAAAGATTCCTCCTCCCACCCCTCCGGCAAGCCCGACTCAGGATCCATCGCATCAGGAAACAGCGACCACAAGGGATCCGGCAAATAGGGATCCCGGCCTTCCATCTTGGCGCGGGTGGGGCCAAAGTCGATAAACCAGTCCTTGAAGATCGCCCTTGCCATCTCCTCCAAGGTTTCATTCATCCGGCGGTTCAGCTCGATCTTGTCGTCTAGGGATCCCAGGATGTGGGCGATCGCTTTTTGTTCGGGGAGTGGGGGAATCCATATCTCCAAGTTTAAAATGTCTGGTTTAAGAACTCTAGGGACAGTTGAGCCTCTGACTGACGATAATAGACGATCTCGATTTCCGGAAAAAAGTAGGGAATATTTAAGAAATTGATTATCTAGAACTTCTTTTTGTCCACGTAAAGCTATTAATCTACGAGTTATTAAATATGTTTGATCACCAGGAAAAGTCGCAACTTCTCCGATAGGAGCCTCGGTTGTAATCAGGACATCTCCAGGTTCAGGAAAGCCTCTAGTAGTCCACTGCTTATATGTTTCCTTAGAAACGTACTTTAGATCACTGAGATCGATTCTCCCATGCTTAACATTCGCTGCTGTAAGAACTGGTATACCTGAAGGTGCTTTAGGTGGTGTGTGTCCTCGATAGTCAATGACTGCTTCAAGATTCTTGCCAATAGAAGAAATTTTCAAGGTCTCACTCATCCGATCTCCTCCCCTAGTTGAGACAAAATATTTTGAACTTTAATTTTGAGAATCGGCACATCATTTTGCACAACCTCCCAAAGCACCTCCAAATCAATCATGAAGTACTGATGTACTAGAATAGTTCTCATTCCGATGATTTCTGACCATTGCACACTGGTATCCAACTCCTTCACTGCTTGCGGTAATGCTCTAGCAGCTTCTCTAATAATTTCTAAGTGCCTTACGAACCAAACAGATACAAGATCATTATTTTCTAAATCCTCATAGCTAATGTCTTGATAACGCTCGATAGACTCGATAGCAGAAATGATGTCTCTTAGCCTCTCCTTTGGATCTCTCATAACAGAATTGCCTCTTTTAGTACGCGCTCTCTAATGCGTTTCTTCAGTCCTCGCTCAGTCACAACATCCACCCGAAATCCTAGCAAGGATTCCAAATCCAGCAACAACCCAGCAGGAAACCAAGGGGTAATTTTTTCCAAGTCATAGTCAATCAAAAAATCAATATCGCTGTTCTCGTCAGCCTCACCCCTAGCCACAGATCCGAAAATCCTGATATTCTTAGCTCCGTGTTTTTGGGCAACAGCAAGAATATCCTCTCGTTTCTGTTGCAATATTTTAAGGCTTGGCTTCTCTATTGAGTCCTGCATCAGTCATTTCCTCTCTCACCTTTTGCTAAATTATTAGCGGTCATTATCTAGTCTCCCGCCTGAGCCTCTAATACCCCAACTCCAACCATTAGCTCAACCATAACTGCCTCCATTTCTGTCTGTAGCTGTTCCACACTAGGCAACACCCCCTCTAGCTCCTTTGGTAACCTCTGCTCATACTGAGAAACTGCAATCGGCTTGTTCACATCCCGCAAAGCATACTCCGCAATCGTCTGATTCCGCGACTTACACAAAATCAACCCAATCGTCGGCTGATCCACTGATTGCCGCAACAGATCATCCACCGCCGACACATAAAAACTCATCTTGCCTGAATACTCCGGCTTAAACTCCGTCATCTTGAGATCAATCACCACATAACACCGTAAGCGCAGATGATAAAATAACAGATCGATATAGAAATCCTGTCCGCCCACTTCTAGATGATATTGGCTGCCAACGAAGGCAAACCCCACCCCCAGCTCCAGCAGAAAATCACGGATCCGTTCCAACAACGCCTTCTCTAGATCTCGTTCCTTCGCTTCCGCCCCCAAACTCAAAAAATCGAACGTATAGGGATCCTTGAGCAACTGCTGGGCCAGATCGGACTGGGGCTTGGGCAACGTCGCCTCAAAATTCGTGATCGCCTTCCCTTGCCGTTGGTATAGTTGCGTCTCAATCTGGTGCTCCAGAACAGCCCGACTCCAACCATGCTCGATAGTTTGCTGGGCGTACCACAGCCGTTCCTGGGGATCGCTGAGCTTATCCAAAAGCCGCACATTATGCCCCCAGGGTATTTGTCCAACAACCTGTTGGACTATTGACTCATCCCCCCAAGCAGCAGCAAAAGCCCTCATGTAGAGCAAGTTTGCACGGGAAAACCCCTTCATCTCTGGAAACTCTTGCCGGAGATCCTTAGCAAGACGAGTGATCACCTTGGATCCCCAGCCCTCCTGCTCCTGCCGCGCCAAAATCTCCTGCCCAATCTGCCAGTAGAGCACCACCAGCTCTCGATTCACCGCCAGAGCCGCCCGCACCTGGGCCGACCGGATCCGCTCCTTTAGCTCAGCCAGGAAAGGCACATATCCACCAGGAGCCAGATCAAAGCTCATACCCCAGCCCCCCTAAATTCTTCCGGATCGCATCCTCCAGCCGTGCCGACTCCTGGAACTGCCCCCCTAACTTGGTTGTCAGTGCCGCCATCTTCTCCTCAAACGGGATCCCATCATCCTCCTGCTCCGCCGCCCCCACATACCGCCCCGGCGTCAAAACGTAGCCATGCCCCCGAATCTCCTCCAGACTGGCAGCCTTGCAAAACCCCGCCACATCCTCATAATCGCTTCCCTCCCGCCAAGCATGGTAGGCATCAGCAATCTTCGCCACATCCTCATCCCCAAACTCCCGCCGCGTCCGATCCACCATGTAGCCCAGTTTGCGGGCATCAATAAATAGAATCTCCCCCCGCCTATCCCGCAGCTTCTTATCCCTAGCAATCCCATTCGACTTATCCTTCGCCAAAAACCACAGACAAGCCGGAATCTGGGTCGAATAAAACAACTGCCCCGGCAAAGCAATCATGCAATCAATCACATCCCCCTCAATCATCGCTTTGCGGATCTCCCCCTCCCCGCTCTGCTGAGAAGACATGGATCCATTCGCCAACACCACCCCCGCCGTCCCAGTCGGAGCCCAGATGATGAACAATACTGCTGCAACCAGGCATAGTTCGCATTCCCCACCGGAGGGATCCAACCGCCAACGGGCATCCT
>JAAUUM010000254.1 GCA_012031565.1 Synechococcaceae cyanobacterium SM2_3_2 | reverse complement strand
GCGTTACACAAAAGCAAACCCGTCTTAATCTTTTTGGATCTGTTAATGCCTCATACCAATGGTTATGAATTATGTGCGTCTTTACGTCGAACAACTCTATTTCGCGATGTCCCAATCATCATTTTGACAGGTCAAGATGGCATTGTGGATCGGGTCAGGGCTAAATTAGTCGGGGCAAGTGAATTTTTGAGCAAACCGCCTGACAAAGCAAGAGTAGAATCCATAATCAGAAAATATTTACAACCCGCGATATAAACTTGTTTTCCGAAACGAGTTTGAGTCATCATTTAGTTTTGAGGAAATAAGAACATGGCAATTGTTTTGATCGTCGAAGACAGTGCAACTGAAGCCAATATCATTAGTAGTTGTTTACAACGGGGAGGTTTTATTCCTTTGGTGGTTACGAGTAGTGAAGCGGCACGACTTCAGCTTCAGCACCAAACTCCTGATGCGATTGTGCTTGATGTGGTACTGCCAGGGGAAAGTGGCTTTGAGTTGTGTCGCGAGTTGCGAAAAGCACCCGCCACTGCCAACATTCCCATCGTGATTTGTTCCACTAAGGATGGTGATATTGATAAGTTTTGGGCTAAAAAACAAGGAGCCTCAGCCTATGTGACTAAACCTATTGATCAGGACGAGTTAATCCAGACGGTACAATCTGTTTTGGGGGCTAAAGCCTAATGGTTACGGAACTACAAGGATCCGTAACTTTGTTATCCCTTTTCTGCGAAGGGGAGGCAGCGGTAATGGTGCCATTAGATAGCTTGGTGGAAGTATTGCCCCTAACCTCTGTAGTGCCTATGCCAGGAATGCCAAATCCCGTGATAGGTATCTGTAATTGGCGGGGGGAAGTGGTCTGGCTAGTCGATGTTAGTCTCTTACTAGGGAAATCTCCTCTGTATCAAAACCCTCAGCCTAGCTACACCGCTGTAATCCTAGATTTTGAAAATCAGCCCTTGGGCTTGGTAGCCCATCAAGTTGGACATATCCAAACTATTGAAGCTCAAAAGATTGATCAAACTTCTACAAAAACTAATCCTCTTCTACTGGGATCCTGGGAAGGAAAAGATATCCTGGATCCCGCTATTTTGCTACCGTTCCTAGGACAATTATCCTCTACCCCTTCCCTGTAATGAAATCCCTTTCTCTTCGTCTGCCATTTAAGTCTCTTAAGTCTGCTCAAGTCGAAACCAATACTTCCAAAAAATCTCTGTCTTTGCGTAATGTTTTGATTGTACCCTTTGTGGTACAGATTCTTTTGGCAGGAGGACTGATAGGGTACTTCTCCTATCGTAATAGCCAAGAGGGTATCAACGAAGTCTCATCCCAGTTGCGACAAGAATTGAATGCCCGGATCCAATCTGAGCTGAAAACTTATTTAGAGATCCCTCAGGTAATCAATCAACTCAATGCTTCGGCAGTAGAGTTTGGCACTCTCAATCTCGATTCAACTGAAACTATGATGACCCATTTTTGGCAGCAGCTTTTGGCTTACGAGCTCATTAGCTTGATCTATGTGGGTCGCAACACGGGACAGTTCTTCGGTGCTTCTAGGGATTCTGGCGTAGTAGCAATTGATTACACTGATCCTGTTGAAACGAACGGGGTATACCTTAGCTACATCGCTGATGATCGCGGACAGCGTGGTCCTTTACGACCCAACTTGGAGCTTGTTCCTTACGATCCTCGCCTTCGTCCTTGGTACATTGCTACCGAAGAGGTAAGGCAACCTACGTGGTCTCCCCTTTACACCTTTATCGATCCGCCTAGCTTGGGGTTGACCGCGACAGTTCCACTGTTCGGAGATAATGACGAAATTGAGGCAGTGTTTGCAACAGATCTAACCCTACAAATTATCACTGACTTTTTGCGGCAGATTGAGCTTGTGGATGGAGGGAGTATCTTTGTTGTAGAGCGTGAGACAGGTGTACTTCTGGGCAACTCTTCCAATGCTTTACCATTCGGGAATCTACTGATGGTGACTTGGAAGTGATTCGAGCTGATGAAAGTACCGATCCGGTGATTCAAGCAACGGGTGCTGCCTTAGGACAAGAATTCACCAACTTGATGGAGATCCAGGATCCTCGTCAATTTGATTTTACCTTTGACCGAGATCGGTGGCTCGTGGAAGTGGCTCCAATTCAAGATGAGTTCGGGATTGACTGGCTTTCAGTGGTGGTATTGCCAGAGTCTGCTTTTATGAGTCAGATCAATGCTAATACCCGGACAACTCTGTTGTTATCAGGGGCGGTGTTGCTCTTGGCGATTGGAGTTGGTATCCGGGTGGCTGCTTGGATTGGGGATCAGGTTGAACAGTTGAGCAGTGCCAGCGACAAACTAGCACAAGGGGATCTAGACAGTCAGGTGGAGGTCAAAGGTATCGCTGAGCTGGAATCGCTAGGAACTGCTTTTAATGGGATGGCACAGGAATTACAGGGATCCTTTCAGGCACTGGAAATCGCTAACCAAGAGCTGGAGAAAAAAGTGGAACAGCGCACTGCTGCCCTAAAGCAGAGTGAACAGCGCCTACGCCGGCAAAATGAAGTGCTTGCAGACCTAGCCCGTAATGAAGCCCTGACAAAGGGGGAGATCCAACAGGCAGCAATTGGCTTCACCGAAGCGGTATCCAAGACCCTGATGGTAGAACGGGTCAGTATTTGGTTGCTGAATACCTCTGGAACAATCGCCACTTGCTTAAACCTCTATCAACATCGCCAAAAGAGACACGACAGCGGTAGCGAGTGGCAGAGAGCTGCCTACCCTAATTACTTCATGGCTCTCGAACAACGGCGTATCATTGCTGCCGAAAATGCCCTTCAGGATCCATCTACCATTGAATTTGCTGCCAATTACCTGACGCCCCTGGGCATTGGGGCCAGTTTAGAAGCAACAATTGTAGTGGCTGGCCAAGTGCGAGGCATGATCCGATGTGAACATGTAGGCAAATCTCGTCGCTGGTCAGCCGATGAACAGAGTTTCATCACGTCCGTAGCAAACTTGATTGCTCTGGCCTTGGAAGCTAGTGAACGGGTGAAAGCTCAGGAAGAATTGGCCTTGAGCGAACAGCAGCAACGCCAAGCAAAAGAAGCTCTACAACAACGAGCTATGGAGCTTTTGATGGAAGTAGATCCAGTGTCCGAAGGGGATTTACGTATTCGGGCACGGGTCACACCAGACGAAATTGGCACCATTGCAGACTCCTACAACTCGATTATTGCCAACCTGCGAGATATCGTTATTCAAGTACAGGGGGCCACCCGCCAAGTCAATCAGACCGCCAGCGCTAGCGAACAAGCGGTTCGAATCTTGTCGGCAGATGCCACCGTTCAGGCAGACTCCCTCACCCAAGCACTGGGACAAATT
This sequence comes from Synechococcaceae cyanobacterium SM2_3_2, assembly GCA_012031565.1. Taxonomy (GTDB): domain Bacteria; phylum Cyanobacteriota; class Cyanobacteriia; order Thermostichales; family Thermostichaceae; genus JAAUUM01. The sequence goes on along the minus strand of JAAUUM010000254.1, from coordinate 1,306 downwards.
CAGGTAATGGTGGGCTCGATCCAATCGGTAGCCCTTCGCGCAAAGGAAGCTCAAATCCAGGTGGAGCAATCTAATCGAGTCGTCAAAGCCGGGGACACGGCCATGAACCGCACCGTCAATGGGATCCTGGGGATTCGAGAGACAGTGGCCGAAACCACCAAAAAAAGTGAAGCGATTGGGGGAAACCTCCCAGAAAATTTCGCGGGTGGTCAGCTTGATCAACAACTTTGCTGCCCAGACCAACCTGCTGTCATTAAATGCCTCGATTGAAGCCTCCAGAGCTGGAGAGCAAGGCAAGGGTTTTGCAGTGGTGGCCGAGGAGGTGCGATCACTAGCTCAGCAATCCAGCGCCGCCACCAGTGAGATCGAGCAATTGGTGGACGCCATCCAACGGGAGACCAATGAGGTGGTTTCTGCGATGGAGAGCGGCACCGATCAAGTGGTGAGTGGCACCGAATTGGTAGAGGAAGCCCGCAACCAACTCAGCCAGATCGCAACGGTCACGGAAAAAATCAGTCTTTTGGTTCAAGATATCGCCACCGCTGCCGCGTCTCAGTCAGAGACCTCAACCATTGTGGGACAGACCATCCAGGAAGTGACAACTGGGGCCAAACAAACCTCGGCCCAATCGGTCATTGTGGCTCAATCTTTTGAGCAATTACTGAAAGTGGCTCAAGAGCTTCAAGTCAGCGTTGCCCAGTTCAAAGTTGGATCCGATCGAGATACTGAATTGGAATCGAACGGTGCCAATGGATCGATGCAGCCAGCACGGATACCGTCTTTGCGGAGCTAGTCGGCTGACTTGAGTCGTGAATGTGGAGATGAAATCATGTCAGTGAGTTTTCTCATCCATCCAATCTGGGGGCAAAGAAATGACCATTGATCCTGATATTCTTGACCGAGCTCGGCAGATGTTTTTCCAGGAGGCAATGGATCACCTGGAAACTTTGGAAGCTGATATTTTGGCTTTGCACCGAGGCTGGGATCCCAATCGAATCCACAGCTTGATGCGGGCTAGTCACTCTTTGAAGGGGGGTGCTGCTAGTTTTGGCTGGCAAGGGATCGTAGCGTTGGCCCATCAGTTGGAGACAGTATTTCAGAAGTTGTTCAGTGGCCAAGTTCATGTGGATGAAGAGTTGGAATCTCTGTTATTGGAGGCTTTTGATCATCTCAAAGCTCCCCTTCTCAGCCAAATCCAGACGGGATCCCATGATTCTGAGACTGATATTGTCACCCAGACTTTTCAGCCCTCAACCAAAAAATCCAGCATCATGGGCGACCCAACACTTTTCAATTGCCCAACGCT
>JAAUUM010000036.1 GCA_012031565.1 Synechococcaceae cyanobacterium SM2_3_2 | reverse complement strand
TCGGGCCAGCTTGACCTGTCGGGCCAGTTGAACTGTCGGGCCAGTTGAACCTGTCGGGCCAGTTGAACCTGTCGGGCCAGTTGGGCCGGTAGGACCAGAAGGACCAATCGGATCAGGAGCTACATCAAAAGCAGGGGGCTGACCACCTGGCAAGAAGTCTAGGCTGTTTTGACCGAAGCCCAGCACTGTGCAGAGGGGATCTGCTTGCTGGTTGTAGGCTTGCACAGGAGTGGTAAAGGCAGCGTTGGCCTGATCCCGGAAGTTGGGCAATTGACCAGTCGGCTGACGTTCAATGTTTTCACCAGATTGGCAAACATTGATTAGCGAAGGAGTTGGCAGGATGCGGTTGCTGTTGAAGCTAGCCAGTATCCGACCTTCACCCTGAATCTCAGCAGTGCCAGCCACATTGGCCACATCAGCAGGGGTCAAGTTGACGCCAGGGCGGTAGTAAACCACATTCTGGAAGGGAAATAGCACACTTCCGAAGTTAAAGGTGTTGCCAACCACACCCAAACCATTGGTGGGGAAAGGAGCATTGAAGCCATCAGGAGCAGTCTGACGATCCACAATGGCAGCAGGCAGAGCTGCATTCTCTAAAATTCCAGGAGTGCTGTCGGTTGTATCTGGCGCATCAGGCAAGCCAGCAATCCGACCTGGGAAGAAGAAGTTCTCTTTGATCAGAACTCCATTCGGCTCAGCAGTCACTACATGAACACCAGCGATGGTAAAGCCATTGAAGATGTTCTTATAGATACCATTGTTGCGGCCATTGGCAGAGGAACCATCGCAAATTTGCACCGACACATAAGCGTCAGAAGTGGTTGGGCGAGTAAAGTCGTTGTAAGAAACTTCGACATTACGAGCAAGGCCGTTGGCAACGTCACATTCTCCAATGGCCACTTGGTAAGCCTGACCATTTCCACTGCCATCTGGATCGGGACTGATACCGGTAATCCGGAAGCCATTGCCATCAGTTCCACCCAGAATAGCATCGTTGGCCAAAATCTTGGCGGAGCGGATTTGGGCTGTGCCATTGGTAGATCTAACCACCAATCCAGGGATCGATGCAGGCAGAACAATTTCACCTTCAGCGGTGAAGTTGCCAGGGCCAGCGGTAACGGTCTGGCTGGGGCCAGCTACTTCAGCAATAGCGCGGGTGATAGACAGGTAAACGTTGCTTGTGCTGCTGTTTCCAACAAAGGAACCAGAGCTGACGATAGCACCAATCTCAGTAGAGTTCAGTCCGCTGCCACGAGTATCGCGAATGAGATAGACATTAGCAGTCGGGGAAACAGTTGAGACAGCATTACCAGAGAAGGTAGGAATGCTTAACGCAGTGACGGTGCTCTCGATAAAGACCGCAGCTGAGCCACTGCCGACTACTTGCTCGTCAAATCCTAAGAAGATGTTGTTGGTGTCGAGTCGTAGATTGACACCGGCATTATCACCAGCAATGCGAATGGCAGCTGAGTTAGCACCACCAGAAATAAAGTGGTTGTTACGAGTCACGGTCAGGTTCTTGGAGCTAGCACCCGCAGAAGCGGATCCAAAACCAATAGCCACACCACGAGAAGCTTCAGCCGTAACAGTGGGATTGAGGATGATATCCACACCAATTACAGTCAATTCAGTTGCATTCTCAGCGTTGATACCATATTCAATGGTGGCCAGAGAACGCTGATTTTCAATGGTGAGATTCTGTATAGTCACACCAGTTGCATTGTTGCCCACTTGAACAGGAGCACCGCTGGGGCCACCAATGATTATTACATCGCTGGGGAAACCGCTTGGCCCTTGTAGAGTCACATTAGAGCGGTTAATCACGATGTTCTGAGCATATGTTCCTTCAGATAGAGTCACCACCAAAGGCTCACTCTCGTCAGAAGAAGCGATAATGTCGCTGACATCATCGTCTGCGTCAACAATAACACTGCCGGCAATCGGAGTCGGAGTGGGGATGGGGGTTGGTACTGGAGTCGGAACTGGAGTCGGAACTGGGGTTGGAACTGGGGTCGGTGCTGGAGTCGGTGCAACAGCAGTTGTACTTTCGTCGTCGCCACAAGCTACCAGCAGAGCAGGAATCAAGATTACTGCTGACGCCAAAGTTAGGGAGCCAAGTGACTTTTGCAGCCACTTCAAAGATTTTCCGTTCATTTTTTCTCCTCATTAACCAAACAGATTCGGGCACTTGGGACACCGATCACACATAACGTTATCTCATCGACACCCCCAGAGCAATGCCTGGGCAAACCAAATCCAGATTATGAGTATGGGAGGCTAGTGTCGATATCAGCGAGATATCGCATGCAAACACACTATTGACGATGTCCGCCGCAAACTAGTTACTCAAGAGAGTATACAAGCAGAAGCCCCTGAATTGGCAAGATCTCATCGGTTTATTTTGCGCCTCTGCATGTCTAAGCCACTTATCAGGGCGACTTTTGCCCCTTCGGAGGGGACTCTCCCGAAAAAATACTCATAAAACCTGGACAAAGTTTGGGATCCCGGTTGATCCGGGGCAGAAGGGTGGCACGATGAGGGATGGAGTTTCTCTGGAGATAGTTTCCGGATGCCGACCTATAAAGTCACCCTTGTCAATGAAGCCGAAGGGATCAACACCACCATCGATGTGCCCGATGACGAGTACATTCTGGATGTGGCTGAGGAGCAAGGGATCGAACTGCCCTACTCTTGCCGCGCTGGGGCGTGCTCCACTTGTGCCGGCAAAATGGTGAGTGGCACCGTGGATCAAAGCGATCAGTCCTTTTTGGACGATGACCAAATTGCAGCGGGTTATGTGCTCACCTGTGTGGCTTACCCCACCTCAGACTGCACCATCAAAACCCACCAAGAAGAAGAGCTGTACTAGGCTCAGCCCATCAGCTCAGACTAGTCACCCTCATCCCCCTGGCCTTTTGTTGCCGAGGGGGATTTTTAAGATTTCATCTTCCAAATCTGCCTACCCGATAATAGTCACTTGTGAGATATCCCCAAAGGTCTTTTTGATGCCTGCTGCCCAACCTGGACGATTGGTTATCACCCATAACACTTATGTGGAGGGACTGATCCCGGTGCTGAAACGGGTGGCCGCCTGCCCTGGGATCCAGACGGTTACTCCTGCGGTGATCGGACGGGTCAAGGGCAAAAGTCGCTCTCCCCAGTTGTCGCTGCGGGTATCGGTGGCAATTCAAGGGGGGTACAAAGTGATCGCCCGCAGGGCATCCAGCTTTCAGGAGGTGTTTATCGTCACCACCCTAGAGCAGGAGCCTCTGCAAGAGCTGCTCCATCAGCAGTTGAAGGCTCAAAAATAAGACTTTAGTCGTAACGGATCCGCACATGGGGACGAATAAAAGCCCGCTCATCTCCAGAGCCATTACGCAGGGATCCCGAGGGTAGATTCATGCCCACCGCCTCCAGATCGGCCTTGATCATGGTTTCTACCAATTCGGCAAAGGTGATGCTGGGTTCCCAGCCCAATTTTGTTTTTGCTTTACTGGGATCCCCCAATAACAAATCCACCTCACTGGGGCGGTAGTAGCGGGGATCGATCTCCACCAAGATGCGCCCCGTTTTGGCATGGATGCCCTGCTCATACTCGCCGGAGCCGCTCCATTCAATCTGGATATCCACCAGCCCAAAGGCCCGCTCCACAAACTCCCGCACCGTATGGGTCTCGCCTGTGGCCAATACATAGTCGTCCGGCTGCTCCTGCTGCAACATTAGCCACATCCCCCGCACATAGTCGCGGGCATAACCCCAATCCCGCTTAGCATCCAAATTGCCCAGATAGAGCTTCTCTTGATCCCCCACCACAATCTCCGCCACCGCGCGGGTGATCTTGCGGGTCACAAATGTCTCCCCACGCCGGGGGCTTTCGTGGTTAAACAGGATCCCATTGCAGGCAAACAGGCCATAGGCTTCCCGATAATTGACCGTCTGCCAGTGGGCATAGACCTTGGCACAGGCATAGGGACTGCGGGGATAAAACGGCGTGGTCTCGCTCTGGGGCACCGCCTGCACCAACCCAAACATCTCAGAGGATCCCGCTTGATAAAACCGCACCTGGGATCCCGTTCGTCGCTGGTAGTCCCGAATCGCCTCCAGTAACCGCAAAGTACCCAGGGCTACCGTATCCACCGTGTATTCTGGCGCATCAAAACTGACCCGGACATGGGACTGTGCCCCCAGGTTATAGACCTCATCCGGCTGAACTTCCTCTAGGATGCGGCGCAGGGTGGTGCCATCGGTCAGATCCCCATAGTGGAGATACATCTGGGCATTGGGGTCATGGGGATCCACATAGAGATGGTCGATGCGGTCGGTGTTGAAGGTGCTGGATCGGCGGATGATGCCGTGGATCTCATAGTCCTGCTCCATCAACCATTCCGACAGGTAGGATCCATCTTGGCCGGTGATGCCAGTCAGTAGAGCACGGGTGGTCATGAGCAGGGATGGGTCAAGGTCAACCCATGATACCGACTATCGCCCATGATGATCCTGGGGGATCCCGGCTTTTGTACCGCATAAGTCCTCAGGCCAGATCTAGAACTCCTCCAACAGAGGGGCCAGCCGCCGCAACAAGGGATCCTCAGGAAGGGTTCGAGTGGGAGGTTTGGCCACTAGATCCGGCTGCGGGGGGGGCGGCCAGTTGATCGACTCGCTGGCTTAGCCCTTTGAGATCTTGCTCCAGGCGTTTGAGCCGCTTTTTATCATCAGAATCCTTTGCAATCGCTGCACCTGGGCTTGCAGGGTATCCACTTGGGCTTGAAGCTGAGTCCACAGGGCTGACTCCGAGACGTGATGACTTTCAAGATCGCCCTCTGATAACCCAGACAACCCATCCCGATCCTCAAAGCCCGCTAGATCCGCCAACAACATCCGTTGCAGAGCTTGTTTGCACAGCTCACTAAAATTGGCCACCTGTCCGCTATCCACTACATGAGCGATGGCCTTGAGCAGAGCTTCATCTTGGTCTGGATAAAAATAGACCGACTTGCTGGAGCGAGTGGTGCTGGTGGTCTTTTTGCGAGAGGTGGTCATCACTCCCTCCTCGGGATCCGGTTGATTAAGAGGGCGATCCCCAGACCTAGCCCGAGATCAGTTGCAGCTCACCATAGACAAACTGCCCCAACACATTGGCTTTGCGGGAGGGCACACAGCGATGACAGGTGAGGCTGGCTTCCTCCAAAAACTCCGCTAAGTCCTGCCAAAAAAAGTCCCCACCCCCACCAGTGATAATCACATCGGTGGCCCGCTCTGGTAGCCAAGCGATCAAGCGATTGGTCAGCTCACGGGCAAAACTGCGCCGCAAGGGGGGCACAATGTCATCCAAGTCGGTGGGCTTGAGGGCACCCTGAGGCCGGAAAAACCGTTTGCCCTTGGGCCGGTGTACCGCCTCAATCAGGGACAAAGATTGACTATCGGCCCCTTCGATTTGGGTGGCCACCTGCTCATAAAACTGGCTCATGGCAAACTCTTGACTGGAGGATACCCCCCGCGCAAATCGGAACCGATCCACCATCAAAAAGTCGGTGGTCTGATGGCCAATATCCACCACCGCTACCGAAATGGACTTGAACTTATCTTGGGTTTCCTGACTCTCTTCCCAGAGCAGACTGCCATAGCCCTCCGGCATCACCCAAACTTTGGTCAGGGTGAAATCGACGGGATCCCCGCGATAGATCATCTGGTGGTGGCCTTCTAGCAGGCTGGTGATCTGATTTTTTCCTTATCAAACTGGTCTTGAGACAGATAAGGGATCCCGAGAACAAGGGGGAGCTCGCCACTGATCTTGAAATAGCCCACCGCCGCAAATACTTTGATCAGGGCATCCGTCACCTTAGACTGACCTACCCCCAATCCCGCCTTAAAATCTGCCGCCAGTTGGCCCACTGCATAACCACTGCCCTGGTATTCCAGCCACATATCCAGCAGCGGGTCAGAAGACTGGGTTTCAAAGGCTCCCCGCCGCACTTCTTCCACCGAGAGATGTCGCACATTGGCCGGGATCAGCACCACTTGGTCGGGATCCCGGCTGATGCAAGCTTTGGTGGAAGTCCGTCCCAGATCGATGCTGAGGAGATGCACCGGGGAAAGCGTCACGTCTGGCGACTGGGTTTTGGCTGCCATCATCAAGACCTCATTGAGTAGATGCCGACTAGAGTTTCAAGCCAGGATCTGAACACGGGCTACGGTGACTGGGACGGGCTAATCGAGAGCAGAACGTCAAGATGCAACGGGTCTGGCTTGCCCCTACAGCTTAGTATGTTTGGTGCTACTGCGGATCCGTGGGCTCAGATCGGCCCCAAGGTTGGTTTTGCTTTCAAGCCTTATATCTGGGCTGTGTATCTAGACTATCCAGGTTGTAGTCTTGTGATTAGAGCAGTTGGGTACTCTGATCATCGGTGATTTCAGACTTGATGCTGCGAAAATCGGGCGACTGAGTATATCGGGTATACTCATCGTCAGTCATGGGCATGGCGTAGTAATGGGCGGAGATGCCGTCTGAGAAAGCCAGTGCGTCCTTATGCTCCAGATCGTGACTGGCACAGCGGGTTCCATTGACATGAACGCCGTTGGTGCTGGGTTTGCCTGCCGAATTTCCATCCAGGATCCGATAGCGATAGCCTCCTGCCTGGGGCACCCTCAGGAGAATGGCGTGTTGGCGAGAGATGCCATCCCCCTTGAGCACGATGGCGTTGCTGGGATCCCGGCCCAAGGAATAGGTGGCGGCATTGAGTCCTACGGCCCGCCGACCTTCACTATCATCAATCACCAAGACGTGTCGAACGGTGGTATCAGACATAGCCAGAGCCTAACTGCGTGGGGACATCTCAATAAGTATGCACCTTTTGGGAAGTGAGATGGCCACCCAGCCCATGCCAAAGAATAGACTCTAGCTGCCATCGCTGAATAACTGGCCTTACCCTCAGGGGATGGCATAAGAGAGAACGCTTTAGAGCTGCTGGGAAACTGGCAGATCCAGCATTGTGATCAGCAACCATCAAGTCCTATGGGATCCAAGCCACCCCTACCCCGGCAATTGGCAGAGGAGTGGGGGTGGGTGGATGTTCAGCCCAATCGCGGATACCCGTCAAATCCAGTTGCCACAGTTGAGCGGTGGAGATGCTCTGGCCCGTGGTGCTGACGGGAGTGCCAACAGGAGGGATCCCTGAGAATGGCTGCATCAGGCTATAGATTAAGGTGCGGCCATCCGGCGAGAGGGCGAAATCAATTTCGGTGGGAAACTCTGCCCTCACCACAGGGATCCGCTCCCCCGTGCGCCAGTTGAGGGCCATTAAGACAGGGGATTCGGAGAAATCCGTAGGATCAAACTCCGTCACCAGCACAAACACCACGGTATCGGCAGCCGAGAATTCGCTCGACAAGACGGATCCCTCCACCCTCAACACCTCCGCTTGGTTGCCTAAATGACTCACCACCCAAATGCTGCGGCTAAAGTCGGCATTAAACTGCACCATCGCCGCCTGAGTGCCATCGGGCCGAATCGCTAAGGCTTGCCCATACTGAGCCAAAAACGTATCGGTGACAGCATCACGGCTGAGGGGCACCACCGCGATCCCTTGTCCTTGAGCCATCAAGAGGCTTTTTTCATCAGGGCTGATCACAAAATCTCCGGCCAGACTGGTGTCTAGATCCAAGCGGCGAAACCGGGATCCCCCACTGGGTTTGACCCAAAGCTGTACCCCAAACTGGGCAGATCCCTGCACCTGAAACCGTTCTGCCACCACCAGATCGCCCCCCGGTGCAAGGCGAAAGCGGAGGTTTTGGTAGCCCTCATGGTCGAGCAGACGTTCAGAGGTCTGGGTACTGAGGTGGAGATAGTAAAGATCTTGCTCTTGGGGCGTGCCGGCGGTGCCAAAAAAGTAGATGCCCTGTCCATTTTGGCTGGGGGCAAATTGGGTCACCCGCAAACCCTCTGGCGATACTGGCAAGCGGGATCCCACCTCCAGGTTGACCAGCACCAACCGCCCTCGCTCAGATCCTTCCAGGCCAATGGTGACAATTTGGCGGTCAGGGGTACGAAACTCTCCGATAAAAGGAGCCGTCATGGGATCCCCTTGGCTATCGACGGCCCCCGCAAGGCTGAGTTGATAGACTTGCCCATATTGAGCAGGCTGGCTGAGGGTATAGATCCATCGTTGGCCGAGGGTGCGGCTTATGCCGGTGAGGGGAGGATCGATCCGCAGTCGTTCGGCAATGCTATCGCCATCCATGATCCGGTTGAAGCGTAATACCAACCGCTGATCTTGGGCAGTCACCCGCTGCTGTTGCCAGTTGAAGTCTCGCACCTGAGGCGGGGTGAGATAACGATTGATCAGCAGGATCCCTAGGATCACCATGCAGACAAAACTGACCGCCGCCACCCACCGATCAAGGGGTTGCCAACGGGAAGAAGAGTCGGAACGAGAGGATGTCCTTGGTTGACCCAGCATGGGGAAAATTCGGCTTTGACTTTTAAGCTTTGACTTTTAAGCCTTGACGGGGGCGGGGCTTTCCATCCGGGCAAAGATCATCCGACCTGCTGCCGTCTGGATCGAGCTGGTCACCACCACAGCACGGCGCTTGCCCATCACCCGGATGCCATCCTCCACCACCACCATGGTGCCATCCTCCAGGTAGCCTACCCCTTGCCCAGATTCTTTGCCCTCGCGGGTGATCTTGATCTCAAAGGTATCGCCAGCAATGAAGATCGGTCGTAAGGATTCCGCCAGCTCATTGACATTGAGCACTGACACCTCCAGCACCGCTGCCACCTGCTTGAGGTTGTAGTCGGTGGTGACCAGCATCCCGCCCACCATCTGAGTCAGGCGCACCAGTTTGTCATCGACCGTGTCAATCTCCTTGAAATCCGTCTCGTGGATCACAAATCGATCCGGGAATTTAGCCCGCAGCTCTTGTAGTAGTTCCAGTCCCCGGCGACCCCGTTCCCGTTTTTGCGGATCGGCTTTGTCAGCGATAGTCTGCAATTCAGCCAACACAAAGCGGGGCACCACCAAGGTTCCTTCCAGAAAGCCTGTCTCGATCAGATGCACCAAGCGGCCATCGATCAGGGAGCTGGTATCGAGAACTTTGGCGGTGGCTGGGTTGACGCTACCCTCTGCTAACAGCGCCGCCTGAAGGGCATAGTTGGGGTTAAACAGTCGAATCAGAGCGGATCCTTGGGAATCCACCAGGCTGACGGCCACGTAAGCAAAGGCCAAGCTGAAGAACACCGAGGCCAAGGGCTCAATGAAATCAATCTCAGCAGGAAGGGGTAACAAATAGACGGGCACCATCGCCAAGTTGGCCAGGATCAGGGCCAAGACCAAAGCTATCGACCGGGTGACCAACTGATCGGGCGGTAGGGCGCGCACATTGGCCTCAAATCGCCGTACTCCCCAGCGCACCAGGGATCCCAGAGCGAGCCCCACCAGCACCCCAAAGCCTCCGGTGACGAAACGAGCCCCTTCGATATTGGCTCCCTGCACCACAGTGGCGGGCAAAAAATCCAGGCCGTAATAGCCCAGGCCCGATCCGGCTGCCACAAAATGAGGATGATCAAAAAACCGAGCATGCCTGCTCCTTCAGGTTCATCTGTCATTTTAGTCTGTAGGCTCTATTTCTGCGTACCAAGGGATCCCATTAGCCAGACAGTACAGGCATAATTAGCCCTAGGGTCAGGTATTCTGAGACGCAAAAGTAGCTATCTAGTCAGCCTCTTGGGATGCAACTGCAGGCAAAAATGCTCAGTTATAAGTTTGGTCAAGTCTTTCTTAATCTTCTATCTAATCTTCTACCTGAGTCTTATCTGAGTCCTTCAGGACTGATTGTTGTGGTCTAGGTCGTCAAAAAATTGGTAACAGATCACCCTCGGTAGAATAGGCTCTAGTGCCTTTGGCCGCCCCTTTCACAGACACCCTTAACCATGACTATCGGGATCCCGATTCAGCCATCCGATATCAATGCCGCGAACTCCATCTATGTGGCTCTTGATGTGAACAGCTTACAGGAGGCATTGGCCCTGGTGGATGGCTTGCCACAGGTAACTGGATGGAAGGTCGGCCCCCATCTCTTCACCATCACCGGCCCTGAGGTGATTCATGCCCTCAAAGCTCGCCACAAAAGGGTCTTTTTGGATCTGAAGCTGCACGATATTCCCAGTGTGGTGGCTCGTGCTTGTGGCACCATTGCTACCTATGGGGTAGACCTGTTGACTCTCCACGCCAGCGGGGGATCCGACATGTTAAAAACGTCGGCCACAGCGGTGCAGGGCAGCGATTGTCAGCTCTTGGCGGTGACCCTATTAACGAGCCTATCGCCTGAGCAAGTGCGATCACAGCTCCAGATTGCTGAACCGGTGATCGATCATGCGCTACATCTGGCCCAGCTGGCCCAGAGCTGCGGGATCCCTGGGGCGGTTTGCTCTGGACAGGAAGTGGCAGCGCTACGCAAAGCCTGTGGCTCAGATCTGCTGCTGGTGACGCCAGGGATCCGGGATCCTGAGCTGGATCAGGTGGGAGATCAAAATCGAGTGCTATCCCCAGCCCAGGCAATTCAGATGGGATCCAATTATCTGGTGATTGGACGGCCTATCACCCAAGCTGTTGATCCGGCGGCGACGTTTGCTCGCTTTTGTCAGCAGGTCAGTCTGGCGCGCCCATCGTTAGGGCATTGAATGCTTTGTTAGGGTAGAAACTATCTCATCTTCAACTTTTGCCAATCGATCACAGCTCTCTGATAGAGGTGATGATAGACGTGACAGGAGTAAGAAAGTTAACTGCGCTATCGGTTAGAGCTTGCAGGCAACAGTTCGGTGGTTAGGGTGGGTTGTCCTGCCCAAGCCAAGGAAAACTTTTGCAGCTCCCCAACGTCAAGATACTCACTCAAGAGAACGGCCATCTGATAAGCGCAATACTCCATATTGGGATCCAATGCAATGTTCATGCGTGTTTCCTCGGTGTCCTTGATCTCTACAATCATCATGTTAAAACATATATCGGAAAAATGGGGGCGATTTCACGGGTCAACAAAGATATTTTTCTTTGGCTCTCCTAAGTGAGAATACTAGTATGCCTTAACCGGGTCAATAGGTGAGGACAGCCGGGATGCGGAGGGATCCTTGTGTTCCCTGTTGATCGCCAGTTCGATGGGTAGAAAGGTTGAAAATCGTATGTCAGACCCGCATGAGTAGATCTGAGCTAGACCCACCGCCTAGCTTGCCTGCTGAGATGGGGATCCGCCTGAGCCGTCTACAAAAGAGCTGGGATGCACTCCAAAAGGCTCACAAAGACTGGGAGGCAAAAATTTTAAGCCTCGGGATCCAGACCTTCTCCAGACCTTCTCCAGACCTTAGAGGTTGAGTTGCAACAACTGGCCCAGCACGGGCCACTGTGTTAATTTCCTTAAACTTTGTCTGCCAACCTAAGGTGGCTTCATAGCCCTACCGTAAACTGAGAGGCACAAGTGTTGCATCGCTGCTCTCAGACAGCACGGTGGGGATCGTTTGCTTGGGAGCCTATCTGCTCTTGGGGCTAGCCATCTCTGTGTTGACCAAGGGCACGAGTAGGGAAAGTTTGTTGACCCTGGGCACTTTCTGCACAGTAAGAAAAAAGCGTTTTACAAGCTGGAGTTTACCGATGGCTCACACCGTCAAGATTTACGACACCTGCATTGGCTGCACCCAGTGTGTCCGCGCCTGCCCCACCGATGTATTAGAAATGGTTCCCTGGCCAGGGATGAACAAAGCCGGAACGGTGGCTGCATCTCCCCGAACCGAAGACTGCGTAGGCTGCAAGCGTTGCGAAACCGCCTGCCCGACTGACTTTTTGAGCATCCGTGTGTATCTTGGCCCCGAAACCACCCGCAGCATGGGTCTGGCTTATTAAAGCAAGTTGCCCTCGTCTGCCTACTTTGCGGGATCCGTTGTTGATTCTCCTCCCATTTCCGTTCATTGTTCATCTGTGCTGTTCATCTGTGACCATTCGCCCCAGCGGTTTCAGCGTCTCCTGCCGAAAAACTGGGGCTTTTTGCTGACCATTCCCCACAGCAGGGATCCCTGTTGGTCGTGACCCTGTAAACGCCGAGTGGGATCAGGCTATCCGGCAGGGTCTGTTACGTGCTGGAGTCAACACAGGTTGAAGTGTTTCGCCACAGAAAGGAAGAAAAGTCTCTGCTCCCTCCTGGGGTAAGCCGAGCGGATCAGAAGCAGAATCCTGCCCCGCATCTTTGGCCGACAAGATAGTGGCATCAAAGATGCGGATCCCATTGCCCCCTTGATGCTTGATGTTATACATGGCCAGATCAGCATTTCTGAGCAAATCTTGGGCCGTTTGACCATGTTCTGGAAAAAGAGCGATGCCGATGCTGACGGTGATATGGAGGGAATGTTCGCCCACTTGAAAAGGATCCTGAAACAGTTGGCCTACCCGATGGGCAACCTTTTGGGCCATCTGACTAGAGCCAATTTTGGGCAACAGGATGACAAACTCATCTCCACCGATGCGGCATAAGGTGTCGGTACGGGCCAAGCTGGAGGTCATCCGTTGAGCCACCAAGGTCAGCAAGACATCACCCACATCATGACCATAGGTGTCGTTGATAGGTTTGAACTTGTCCAAATCAACAAACATGAGGGCCAGCTCATGCTGTGCCTGTTGCGCCTGAGCCAATGCCTCTTGCAGGTGCTCCCAAAACAGCCAGCGGTTGGCCAATCCGGTCAGGGGATCGATGCCCACTTGGCGGGTTAGGTGACTGGTATGGGCCTCCACCATCGCCAGTAACCTATTGAGAGACTGGCCCATCTGACCCAATTCATCCTCACTTTGGGGAACAGGTTGCCAATGCCCATTCAGCTGCCAGTCTGCCAGGGCATGGTGCAATCCCAGCACCCGATCGATGATACGGCGGCGAAAAATATGATGGGTCACCATGACCGATGCGGTGCCCAATCCGATCAAAATTAGTTGTCCCCACTGGGTTTGGCGGGTGAGATGAGCAACTTGAGCCTCTTGATCCCGCAGCCTTTGTTCCTGTTCTGCGATCAACAGGGTGGTTAGGCCCGTCAATTGTGATGAGACAAAATCTTGTTCCAGCATGAGGTCGCGCTCCCGGCTGGCTAACTCTCGCACCTGCCGCTGTTGCTGGGGATCCGCACTATCAGTAGGGCTATTCTCAATAGGGCTATTCTGGGCAGCAATCCGCGCCTCCACCGTCTCATTTAAGGACTGGGATCCCAGGGCTAGTTGGATATGGAGATTCCTTAGCTGAGCAACCATATCCGCCTCAAGTCCGTCAACAGCCAACTGATCAACCTGTTGTTTCAGCGAGGTGATCCGGCTGTCAATCCGTTGGGTCAAGGTAATCCGTTCTGATTGGGTCTGAACACCGCCATACAGTAAAGAGAGGTTGACCAAGGATGTGGCGTCGGTGGTGAGCTGATGGGAGTCTTTCAATTGGGGCAAAATGTATTCCGCGATGACCTTCGTCTCTTTACCAATCTGGTTAAGTTGCCACACGGATCCAAACAGACCTGTCAGTAGTACCCCCACTACCGCGATCTCTTTCCATAAAAACCAGCCCACAATGCTCTGGTGAGTCCGTACTAGCATCACTACCATCAAGCAGCTTATGTAGTATATTCTACCCACATCGATCTTATCCATTTCGTTATCGAGGAAGCGTCGCTCTGTCCTAGGGCGAGAATGCCGCTGTTAAGTTGCCGGTGGCCAAGCAAGATTAGACCAGTAATCTCCCAGCTCAAATGTGACAACCTACTATTGATTTGGCAGGTTGATAGAGATTGCTTGGAACTTCCTGGATTCAGGATCAGCAGATAGGGCTGGCTCGGGCAGAGGATGGCCCCGCCGGAGCAGCGGAGGTTGATGTATTTCCCCCCGCACTGGGGCAGGATCGGGCACGGCGCATCGTATATTGCCCAGAACTGCATACGCCCCCTGCGATAGGGCAGGATCCCGTCATCAAGGGTGGGAGAGGGCTACTATTGTTGAGAAATAGTAGAACCTCACCGCCACCATGTCCGCACCGCCACCCTCTACTGTCACCGTGCCCGAGGAACAGCAGCCCCTGTTTCAATATGAGGAGTTGAGCCAGTCTTTCTTTTCCAGATGGCCAGCCTTGTCGTTGACGGCCTACCTGAAAGGGATCCTTGGGGTCTGGTTGGGGGCGCTGGTGCTGGTGGGGCCGATTGCGGCGGGCAGCTTTTCTCCAGAGCGGGATCCCCTGGCTTGGCTGGGGGTGGCAACGGTGGGATGCAATGGCATTCTGGGCCTAGTATTACTGCGGCTCTATCTAGGGTGGCGGTATGTGCAGCGGCGACTGGTGGAGCCAGAAGTGCTCTACGAAGAAAGCGGCTGGTATGACGGGGCCACGTGTCCCAAATCTCCCGAAGAACTGGTGCAGCACACCCTGATCGTGGAGCATCAGATTAAGCCTATTGTGCAGCGGTTACACCGGACATTTGGCATCATGGCGGCGGTCAGCGGGGCGGCGATGCTGCTCTGGCTATGGCACTAAAAGCACTCCAGGAGACTCGTTGGTGCATATCGCCCTCAGCTTAGACCAAGCCCAGCAGCCGACTGCTCTGGCCATCGGCAATTTTGACGGGATCCATCTGGGGCACCGGCAGGTACTGGATCCCATTCTGGCCCGAGCTGAAACCTCCACTCCGGGGATCAAGACCGTCCTGACCTTTTATCCCCACCCCCAAGAAGTTTTTACGGGGCAACCTCGCCTCTGCCTCACCCCCCCTGAGGAAAAACAAGCCTTGTTGGCCGATCTGGGATTTGAGCAGGTGGTGCAGCTTCCCTTTACGGCAGAGTTTGCCCGCCTCAGCCCACAGCAGTTTATCCAGCAGATCTTGCAGCAGGGACTCGGGGTGACACGGATCAGTGTCGGTTGGGATTTTCGCTTTGGCTCCGGCAGAACTGGTGAGGTCAGCCAGCTCAAAGACTGGGCTGTTGACCAAGGGATTGACATTCATGTGGTGCCCAAAGCCGAGATCCAAGGGGAACGGGTCAGCAGCTCCCGGATTCGTTCGGCCCTCAGCACCGGGGATCCTGGCTTGGCTCAGTTGTTGTTGGGGCGTCCCTACCGTCTGCAAGGACGGGTGATTCAGGGGGATCAGCGAGGTCGGCAGTTGGGCTTTCCCACCGCTAATTTGGATCTATCGCCCGATAAGTTTTTGCCCCGTGATGGGGTCTATGGGGTGTGGGTACACCTCTCGACGGATCCCCTTGACCGACCGTTGAAGGGGGTGATGAATTTAGGGGTACGGCCTACCGTGGATGGATCCCGGCGTCAGGTGGAGGTGCATGTGCTGGATTGGCAGGGGATCTCTATGGTCAGGTGATTGGGGTGGATCTGAACCATTTTGTCAGGCCAGAGCAGCGATTTGGCTCATTGGATCAGTTGCAGCAGCAGATCTCAGTTGATTGTGAAACTGTTCGTTGCGCTTTGGCTTGAGATAAAAAATCCTGACGGCGAAAGTACAGCAAACAGCAAAAAAGGGCTGTTGTCTCCAGGGCGGGATCCCTACTTAAACAAACAGCCCATCATATATCCGCTCTGGCTTGAGAGTCAAAACTCCGATTGCTTCCCAAACTTCTTAATCCAAACTTCTTGATAAGGTCATGCTCATGTGGTGGGCTGAATGACCCCATAACCCCCATGATTGCGCTCATAGATCACATTGATCTCACCCGTCTCACTATTGCGAAAGACATAGAAGTCGTGATCGATGACATCCAGTTGATGCAGAGCCTCATCGACCGACATGGGGGGCATGGCAAAATATTTGTTGCGGATCACCTCTTTGGGCAAGTCTGGCTCGCGGTCAAGGCGGGGCGGGGCCGTGGGATGCTGTTGACCTACCACCACTGAGGTTTTGGGAGATTGTTTGGTGCGATTGATGCCGTTGCGCTCTTTGAACTTGCGCAGTTGGCGGCTGAGCTTATCGGCCACCTTGTCGATGCTGGCATACATATTTTCGGTGCTCTCTTCGGCACGAATGACAGTGCCATTGGCATAAAGGGTGACCTCTGCCGATTGACTAGCACTAATACGAGGGTTACGGGCCACCGATAAACTAATATCCACTTCGTCTGCAATTTGTGAGAAATGTCCGACAGCTCGTTCGATTTTTTCGTTAATATAATCTCGAATGGCATCAGTCACATCAATGTTTTTGCCTTGAATGACGAGCTTGGTCATAAGAACGTCTCCCAGTTGGTGGATAGCAACCAGAGATAAAGGCTTGAAGAATGTGGAGAGAGCTTCAACAACCTGTGTTTCCTGGTTAACCTTACCTTAACACTGGCCTCCAGCACGGATCCCAGCCCTGTTACATATCGTTAGTTATGGTTAAGAAGGTTAGCATAATCACCAAATTTTTAACTATCTTTTTGTGGTGTTAGCTATAGTGATATCCAATTTTACGGCTTGATTATGTTGTGACCTAAGAATCTCAAAAGACTAGATAAAAATAAATTTTTCGTATTTTACTTTCAGGTTCATTTAATGATTGGAAAATCACGGTTGACTTTGAGAGATAGTTTGACTGTTAACAGAAATTGGAACTGGTGAACTCGTTCTCAGGGGTAGGGATCGGCAAAAATTGGGGTGGTGTCTTCTGTCAGCAGATTTCCATTGGTTTAATTGTATCGTGTGTTCTACCGCACAGTCCTCAGGAGTTGAGTTCATGCCCGTCAGCCCGATCCTTGTCCCCCGTCAACCTCTCTCTCGTCAAGCGATCTCCGATCTCATCGAGCAGTCGGCTCAGCAGCTAGACGATACTTTTCGTCGGTTGGATCAGGTGGCCGGCCATAACCTAGCGCGGGTGCTGGCGGCTTTTCGGGCAGAACGAGTGGGATCCCATCATTTTGGCGGGGTGGCGGGCTACGGTCATGGCGATACCGGGCGAGACACGATGGATAAGGTGTTTGCCCAGGCGATGGGAGCAGAAGCGGCCATTGTCCGGCTGCAAATGGTCTCGGGCACCCATGCCATTGCTTGTGCCTTGTTTGGGGTGCTGCGACCAGGGGATGAACTGCTGATGGCGACAGGATCCCCCTACGACACCCTAGAGGAAGTGATCGGCATCCGGGGGAGTGGTCAGGGATCCCTGCGGGAGTTTGGGGTCAGCTATCGCCAGATCGATCTGAGCGCCACCGGAGAGCCAGATTGGCAAGCTTTGGCCTCAGCAGTGGGATCCCAGACCCATGTGGTTCACATCCAGCGGTCTTGTGGCTATAGCTGGCGACCCAGCTTGAATGTGGAAACCATTGGCCGGATTGTGGATCTGGTCAAGGCTCAAAATTCCCATGTGATCTGCTTTGTGGACAACTGCTACGGGGAGTTTGTCGAAGATCGTGAGCCGCCGCAAGTGGGAGCTGACCTGATTGCGGGATCCCTGATCAAAAATCCAGGCGGCACCATTGCCCCAGCGGGAGGCTATGTGGCGGGCCGAGCCGAGTGGGTGGAACAAGCAGCCTGTCGGCTCACCGCTCCCGGCATTGGCAGTGAGGGGGGTGCAACGTTTGACCAAAATCGCCTTCTGTTTCAAGGGTTATTTTTGGCCCCGCCCATCGTGGCCGAAGCGGTCAAGATCGCCCATCTGGCGGCCCAAGTGTTTCAAGAGTGGGGCTATGCCGTCATGCCTCAGCCTGGGATCCCGCGCACCGATATCATTCAGGCGATCCAATTGGGATCCCCGGACAAGTTGCGGGCCTTTTGCAAAGCGGTACAGCACAACTCCCCCATCGAGTCCTATGTGGAGCCCATTCCCGAGGCCATGCCGGGATATGACGATGCCGTGGTGATGGCAGGGGGAACCTTCATTGAGGGCAGCAGTATCGAATTGTCTGCGGATGGCCCGATGCGGGATCCCTATGTGGTGTTTTTGCAGGGGGGCACCCATCTCAGTCATGGCAAACTGGTGCTAGCAGCAGCGATAGAGGCGTTGCAGGCGATGCCTTGAGTGACACATCCCTCTCTTTTCAACCCCTTTAGCCCCATACCCTTCTAGCCCCAGGATCCCTTGTGCTTGACCTGAAACGTCATGATGGGCGACTGCCCCACCAGCTGCGACCCATCTCTTTTCAGCGGCACTACACCCGTTATGCCCCTGGATCCGTCATGGTCACTTTCGGCCATACCCAGGTGCTCTGTACCGCCACCATTGCCGAGGAGGTGCCCCGCTTTCTGATGAGCAGTGGCAAGGGTTGGCTGACGGCAGAATATCGAATGTTGCCCAGTGCCACCCAAGAGCGTCAGGCCCGCGAGCTGATGAAGGTGTCCGGTCGAACGGCGGAGATTCAGCGACTGATTGGCCGCAGTCTGCGGGCAGTGTTGGATTTTGAGGCCTTGGGATCCCGCTCCATCACGGTCGATGCGGATGTCCTGCAAGCGGATGGCGGCACCCGTACTGCGGCCATCACCGGCAGCTATGTGGCTCTGTGGGACGCCCTGCAATGGTTGCAACACCAGGAGCTGATCTCCACTTGGCCCCTCAAACATCAGGTGGCAGCTGTCTCGGTCGGGATCCTGGAGCAAACCGCCCTGCTCGATCTCTGTTATGCAGAAGACAGTGTAGCCAGTGTGGACCTCAACCTAGTGGCCACAGAGAGCGGGGATTTGATCGAGATTCAGGGCACTGCCGAACAGGATCCCTTTAGTCCGGCTCAACTGGAAGCGATGCTGGCCCTGGGACAAGCTGGGATCCAAGAGCTGTTGGGATTGCAGCGGCAGGCTTTGGGGCTGGAGGGCTGAGATAGCTCAAGCTCCAGTCGCAATCTGTTCCACCCACTTGACCACAGATTTCTCCCCCAGCAAGATCTTGGCCTGAAGCGGTTCGCCGGGATCCCGGACTCGGCTGACAGCCCGCAAGACCTCTTGCCCCAAAGCCTGATTGATGGAGCTAATCAAGCGTGAGAGTTGCTCAAAATCTGCCGCAGAGATATGGGTCAGGGTCAAGCCCCGTGTCGTGGGGGCGGGCATCATCTTTTCCACTTTTTCAGCGGGCATCATCGTCAGCAGAGATTTGAACAAGACCTCTGCCATGGGATCCTGCACCTGTGTAGATTGCTCTCCAAATCGCAATACATAAGCGACGGGATCCACTTCTAAAATCTGTGGCATGGGTTTTAGTATTGCCTGAGAAAAAGACCGTTTTCAACATCAACCATCGAATCCAAATTTTTAGTCATATTTTTTTAATCATATTTAAGATCCCGCTGGGCATCCCGTTGAATATCACGATCCTTGAGAGCGCTGCGCTTGTCATACAGTTTTTTGCCTCGGGCCAAGGCAATATGAACCTTGACCCAGCCTTTGTTCATCACCAGCTTGAGGGGAATGAGGGTCAGCCCTTTTTGCTCAATTTGGCCCCGCAATTTATTGATCTCTCGTCGATGCATCAACAGCTTGCGGCGGCGGGTGGGATCGTGATTAAACATTTTACTGGCGGTTTCATAAGGAGAGATGTGCATATTCAGCAGCCATGCTTCTCCATCCCGCACCAAGACAAAGGAGTCTTGTAAATTAGCTTTGCCGCCCCGAATGGATTTGACCTCGGTACCCACCAATTCGATACCGGCCTCATAGGTTTCTAACACTTCGTACTCAAACCGAGCACGGCGATTATCCACAATGGTTTTACCCGCAAATTTATCGTTAGCACTCATGGTAGGTCGCCTTGACTCAGGATCCGTGAAGATTGATGAACAGCTGAATGAACAATGGCTTGACTCTCAATGGCTTGACTCTCATTAAGCCGATCATCAGAGATAGACCCACTCTGGCTGCTCGATTTGCAAGATTGATGATGACTATTCATTATTAAGGGACTGATTATCGAGGGTCTGAATCAAGAGCCTAACAAAACGGGGATCCTCAAGCACTGCCTCAACAGCAAGGGATCCCGCAACTGAGGTTGGTTCTGCTGAGCTTCGATTTGGGCAAGAATGAACAAGCGGGACTCAATCCGACTGGATCTAGCCCACCCGCACCCCCAGCACTGGGTCAGCCAGATTGACCCGATCAACTAACAATTGCAGCCAGAGGTCAATCTCTAGCCCCGTGCCCCTATACCCTCAAGATCATGAGCCCATCCACCGGATCCGAGCCAGTTACATACCCCACTTTTGTTTTTTACACCAAGGAGGGCTGCGGTCTGTGTACCGAACTCGCGCATAAATTGCAAGGGATCCCTGGGTTGTGGCCACAGATTGAAAGCCGAGATATCACCACTCAGCCAGACTGGTGGGATCGCTATTCTTTGGAGGTGCCGGTGTTGTGCGTCCTACAGGCTGGACGGGAGATCCCGCTGCCCCGGACATCCCCGCGTGCCTCTAGGGAGCAGGTGCAGCAAAGCATAGATCGGTTCTTAGCAGCCTTGGCATCTTAGCCTAGAGCCACTCTGCTATGGGGATCCCGAGTCTTTCCCAAGTCTTTTTGTCACAGTCACGAGTTAAGTTAAGGGTTGGCCACATCCCCTCACAGTTCAAATCAGACGTGAAATGCGCTAGGTTCTAGGTTGGCATAGGGGCAAACACCCTCTATAACTAAGCTCAAGTCTTGTCCTTTTTTCATCCCAGACGATGCAACTTAAACCTGCTTCAGCTGCTGAATGTGGCGTCTATCAACCTTACTATGCAGTGGCCAAACGGCCTTTCTTGCCATTGGCGGTGGGGCTTTTTCAGCAGGGCAGCTTTGAGGGCAAACGCCTGATTGAGGGGGATGCTCCGGTTTCCTTTGTGGCCAGCTGGATGGTGACATCGTTGCCAGCAGACTTGACCAACTGTAGTGTGCAGTTTAACCAAGATGCGGATCTGAGCTACACCCTCACCTTGGCCAGTCATGAGTTGGTGGAGTATCTGATTGAGGTCATTGTCACCATTCGCAAGGGATCCCCGGCAGATTTCAGCACCAGCTTTTACAAAAAATTGATGCGCTACGATGACTGACCTGCCCTCAGACCCGCTCGCAATCCATTGGCCCATCACACCCTGTTGCAATGATCTCCAATCTCTCGCTCAATCCAGTCTTGGGGCCAGACTCAACCCCTTTGCCCTCTCCTTCACCCGCTTTTGATGCGCCCACCAGCCATCGCTTGATTCAAACCCTGGTGGCCAACGTGGAGTCGGTCTTTTTGGGTAAGCCCGATGTGGTCAAGTTGGTGGTCACAGCTTTGGTGGCGCAAGGACATATTCTGCTGGAGGATGTGCCGGGGGTGGGCAAAACCACGTTGGCTCAGGCAATTGCCCGCAGTGTGGGAGCCAGTTTTCAGCGGGTACAATTCACCAGCGATCTGTTGCCCACCGATATCCTGGGCATCACCCTATTTGACAAAGACCAGGGGGTGTTTAGCTTTCGGCCTGGGCCGATCTTTGCCCATGTGGTGCTGGCAGATGAGATCAACCGCACCTCTCCGCGCACCCAGAGCGCCCTGCTGGAGGCTATGGCCGAAAAGCAAGTCTCAGTGGATGACACCACCCATCCCTTGCCGGATCCCTTTATTGTCCTGGCCACTCAAAATCCGCTGGAGTATCACGGCACCTATCCTTTGCCAGAGAGTCAGCTGGATCGATTTTTGCTGCGGTTGTCGATTGGCTATCCAGCCGAGGTGGTGGAACGGTCGCTGTTGATCAAGCGGCAAAGCGGTGAGCCGGTGGAGGCATTGCAGTCGGTTTTATCTCTCACAGAGCTGCGCGGGATCCAATCTAGGGTGGATCAGATCAAGCTAGAGGACTCGCTGGCGGACTATCTGCTACAGGTGGTGACCGCTACCCGCCAGTCCAGCCTGTTGCGGGCGGGGGTTTCCACCCGAGGAGCACTGGCCTTGGCACGAGCGACAAGAGCCTATGCACTGGTGTGTGGACGAGACTATTGCATCCCTGATGATCTGTTGGCGCTGTATGTGCCGGTATTGGCTCATCGCATCTCATTGGCCACCGGCAGCGAGGGATCCCCGGCCAGTCGTCGTGAAGCAGAAGCCGTAATTCAAGATATCGTCTCAAATATTGAGGTTCCGGTTTAGATTACCGAAATAATCCAATGCCATTGTGAACTCGGGGCCGCCACGGTCTAGGCGGGCTTGCCCCAGACCCATCCCCTGAGCTGGGATCCAGGAGCGGTAGATTGAGCGCTTGCCCCTGCCATACCAAGGTGGAAGAATTGCCCCCATCCAGGTTGAGCGCCTGCACGGATCCCAACTGCTGCATCAAAGCCGCCATCTCCGCCAATGTCAGACCTGTGGACTCTTGGGCTTGACCCGCCACCACCCAGACCAGGGATCCCTCGGCTGACAGGCCAATGGCGCTGCGGGCGGCCCGTTGGGTGATAAAACTGGGCTGAAACTGCTCCAGTTCCGCATCCAACACGATCGCTCCATTCTGAATCAAGAGCGGCCCCGCCCCGACCATGTGGGGTAGATCCGCCAAGTCGGGAGAATCCAGGTTCCAGACCAACCTGAGCTGATCCCCCACCAGCAATTTTTGGGCTTGCAGTTGCCCCTCCAGTTCACGAGCCGCCAACAGGTAGCCATCTCTCGGGATCCCAAGAGTCAAACTGCCTGCTGCTGCGGCTGACTGAATGGCGATCACCCGGTCAGCCTGGATGGTGATCAGGGTCTCGTCATCGGTCTGGGTGGTATAGGTCAAGCCCCAGTCTGGGGTAACTTGGCTCAGCCCCGGCAGGATGTAGGCGGTATTGATGCCCACCACCGGGATCCTGTCGCCAATCTGGGTGGTGATCGCCGCCTCAAAGCGCACTCGGCCAAACTGCACCCGGCCCGCATCATCCCAAGCCATCACCCCCCGCCCCAAAATGGGATTGGAAAGCCAGCGTCCGTCGAGTCGAAGGGCTCCAATCGGTTGCCGCGTATTGCGATTAAAAAAACCTGCATTGATAGCTGCCATCGTCCCCTGCTGAGCCGCCATCTGCTCTAACTCAGCCGTTCCCACCAAACTGCCGGGATCCGCCCACATCGGGCGCAGGGTCAACACTTGCCGCGCTGACACCGGGATCCGCAGCACCCAGACCGGAATGGGATCTGGATTATTGGGGATTTGCAAGCGCTCTAGTCGAATGCCCGCATCAGCCCCCGTCTGGCTGGATCCCGTCTGGGCAGAGGTCGGTCGCGTTGGCATCGCCAAGAAACTGCCCGCCCAGAGGCCAACGCCGACTAAAGTCAACCACCTCTGGCTGCGAGTGATAACGGCAAAGCGGCTCGAACGGCTGACATCGCCCATGATGATTCCTCGATGATGCCTCCGGATCCCTCCCCACTTTAGGAGCAGAAAGGACGAGGAAGGATGGGATATCGCGTCATTTTGGGGTGGACAAGGCGAGAACTGTATTGATCGGGCTTACTTTTTTTGTTGTGCCCGCGCTGCCCCCACCGCCGACATAAACAACCAGACCGTGAGAGGAACCGCCCCCACCAGGATCCCAGCCGTGAGACCCACCCCCAGATCTGGCTGCCCCGAAGACAGTTCAAAGGCGCTGCCCACCGCCGCAATTGCCGAAATGCAGGAGGCGGCCAATAATAGATTGCTCTTGATACCAGTATTCATGCTGACTCAACCAGACTATGGTCAGAATCCTAACGTGTGTTGGCCCCGTGCTGGGGGATCCCGAGGACAAAAAGAGGAAACGATGAGGCTAGTCGTCCGTGGATCGTAACTCCTGCTCAATGCTGTGCAGCATGGCTTCCATCTCATCCACCAGGGATCCCGCTTGGGCAATCAAAGCCTCCTGAATGGCCGGGATCCCCTCCAACGCGATAGGAGCTGGCTCGGTTCGCTCAGGATGGACTAACGGATGGACTAACGGATGGACTAACCCCTCCAACCGTTGGGCTAACCCCTCAAAGGCTTCTGACCCCACATTGCCGCCGGATCCCCGCAAGCCGTGAGCTAGAACCGCCAACTGAGACAGATCT
>JAAUUM010000253.1 GCA_012031565.1 Synechococcaceae cyanobacterium SM2_3_2 | reverse complement strand
CGCCCCCACCCCAAAAGCGATCGGCAAAGCACAGGGATCCCCCACCTCCTTCAGCCCTCCCGCACAAGCGGGATCCAAAGTTGCCAAAAGCTGAGCCAATGATTGTCCCATCTGACAGCTCTGCTGCCGCAACTCTGCGGTTTCTCGCGTGGCCAAAAACCAGTAATTCCAGTCCTGGAGGGATCCTCTGTCCTGAGTTTGCATCCCCCGATAAGCCCGCACCATCACCGCCCCTTCGATGCGAATGGATCCCGTGGTCAGCTCTGCGGTGAGCCAGGTTTGGAGATCCCGAGGATCCCGGATCTGCCCCGACTCCACCAGCCATTCCAGACCCTCCGAGTAGCTATAGGATCCAATCGGTAAGGTGGGACTGGCCAGTTGCAGCAAATATAGGAGAGCCTGGGCAGATAGCGTCATGAACTCAATGCTACCAAACTGAATAGTAGGATCCGGGCGCGACGGCTAAGTACCATTGGTAGATCCCTCTTCCGGGGGCAACCGTCGAGCAATGAAGCGTAACTCTTGCAGCAGCACATCAAAACGCTGATCTTGCTCCGCTTGTCGCTGCCGGATCCCTTCCTGTTGTTGTTGCAGGGTTTCCTGCTGTCGCTGAAGAGCTTCCTGCTGTCGCTGAAGAGCCTCTTGCTGTCGCTGAAGAGCCTCTTGCTGGTGCTGGAGGGATTCTTGCTGCTGTTGTAAAACCGCTTGCTGTTGAACCACTTGGCGGACAATACCAGCCATATCCCCCAACTGTTCCTGAAACCGGAGTTGAGATTCCTCTAAGCGTCTGGACAGATTAGAAATGCTCTCGGCACTCACCACCGCCACCCGTTCGATCGCGCCAGCCAGTCGATCAAAGCGTTCATCGTCGGTCATGGTCAGTCTCTCAGCACCTACACAGGTCTAGCTTACAACTATGATATCGAATCAGTGGGAATGACTGTGATAGGCTCCGGGATCCGGCTCAAACGGGGCGATCTGTTCAGTCACCTCCATGTCCAAATGCTCCACCAACAAATGCTTGAGCACGGGATCTGGCTCCAATTGCAGCCCATCTGTGGAGATCTGAAGGGCCACATGCCGATTACCGAGGTGATAGGCCGCCCGCAACAAAGCCAAGGGATCCCGGCTGCTAACCTTCAAAACAGGCTGTGGTTGGGCAATAATCTGCACCCAAAAATCCTGCGCGGCGGTGGTGACAAACGAGTCTGGCTGGAGCACGCTGCCTCGGGCCAGCTCCAGTTTGATCGCCTCTCCTAAGGCTGTGGTGTAAGTCCGACGGACATGGCGGCGTTCGTCAGCCGTGAGCTGAAGCACACCATCCGGGATCCCATCAAACCCGCCGGGTTCCACATACTGGGTCAACACCACCATGCCGGGATCCCTCAAAAGAGAAAATACCGCTGCGCCATCGGCAACACGGTGGCAGGTTCGCAGGTGAGCAACTCCCCATCCGCCCGCACCTCGTAGCTCTCAGGATTGACATTGATCTGAGGTAGTGCATCATTCAGCTTCAAATCGGTCTTACGCACCTGCCGGGTGTTGAATACTGGCTCGATCTGGTGCTGGAGGCCGAGCTGCGAAGGGATCCCCGCTTCGATTCCCACCTTCGATAGAAAGGTTAGGGAGGTGGCCCCAATCGCCCCGCCAAAACTACCGAACATCGGTCGCATGTATACCGGCTCAGGGGTGGGGATGCTGGCATTGGGATCCCCCATCTGCGCCCAGGCGATCAGGCCCCCTTTGATCACAATCTCAGGCTTGACCCCAAAAAAAGCTGGTTTCCACAGGCACAGATCCGCCAGCTTGCCCTCAGCTATGGATCCCACCACATGGGCAATGCCGTGTACCAGAGCGGGGTTAATGGTGTACTTGGCGATATAGCGTTTGGCCCGAAAGTTATCGTTGCGGGATTGGTGATCTGCCGCATCGACATCTCCACCACCAGGATTGAGCCAGCCCCGCTGCACCTTCATCTTGTGGGCGGTCTGCCACGTGCGACAGATCACTTCTCCTATCCGGCCCATGGCCTGAGAGTCGGAGGCGATCATGCTGATGGCCCCCAAGTCATGCAGAATATCTTCGGCAGCGATGGTCTCCCGGCGGATGCGCGATTCGGCAAAGGCCACATCTTCAGGGATCCCAGGATCCAGGTGGTGACAGACCATCAACATATCCAGGTGCTCATCCAGGGTGTTGAGGGTGTAGGGCCGAGTCGGATTGGTGGAGGAGGGCAACACCGAGGCTTGGCCACAGACCTTGAGGATATCAGGCGCATGTCCACCCCCCGCCCCTTCGGAGTGGTAGGTGTGGATGGCCCGGTCTTTGAAAGCAGCGATGGTGTTTTCCACAAAGCCCGCCTCGTTGAGGGTATCGGTGTGGATGGCCACCGCCACATCAAACTGGTCAGCCACGGTCAAACAGGTGTCGATGGCGGCTGGCGTGGTGCCCCAATCTTCATGCAGTTTGAGACCGATGGCTCCGGCTTGGATTTGTTCCACCAAGCCCTGCGGCTGAGCACTGTTGCCTTTGCCCAGGTAGCCCAGGTTCATGGGGAAGGCATCAGCCGCCTGCAACATCCGCCAGATATTCCAGGATCCAGGGGTGCAGGTGGTGGCGTTCGTCCCAGTGGCAGGCCCCGTGCCGCCCCCCAGCATGGTGGTGATGCCAGAGGCGATGGCGGTTTCGATCTGTTGCGGGCAAATAAAGTGAATGTGAGAGTCGATGCCCCCAGCAGTCAGGATCATCCCTTCCCCAGCAATGGCTTCGGTGGCGGGGCCAATGATGATATCGACCCCATCTTGGGTGTAGGGGTTACCTGCCTTGCCAATTTTGACGATGCGCCCGTCTTTGATGCCAATGTCGGCCTTGATGATGCCCCACCAGTCCAGAATCAGGGCATTGGTGATCACCGCATCCACCGCGCCATCGGCCCGCGAGATCGGAGATTGACCCATACCATCCCGAATCACCTTGCCGCCGCCGAACTTGACCTCTTCGCCATAACGGGTCAAATCCTGCTCCACCTCGATGATCAGCTCAGTATCCGCCAGCCGGATCCTGTCCCCCACCGTCGGGCCATAGGTATCTGCATAGGCGCGCCGACTCATGCGATAGCTCATAATCTAGCCCTCCAGGGATCCTTCAATCAGGGCATTAAATCCATACACTCGCCGCTCCCCACCATAGGGCACCAGCCGCACCGTTTGGGTATCCCCAGGCTCAAACCGGACAGCTGTTCCCGCCGGGATATCCAGCCGCATTCCCCGTGCCGATTCCCGCTCAAATAGGAGGGCGGCATTGGACTCAAAAAAATGAAAATGGGATCCCACCTGCACAGGCCGATCCCCACTGTTGGCCACCTCCAGCTCGATGGCCTCTTTGTGGGGGTTGAGTAGAATCTCCCCCTCCGCCGGAAACACTTCACCTGGGATCATGGACAGCTCAACAGTATTAGGACTAGTAAGTTGATGTGATTCTACAGTAGAACTTTTGTCATACCAATCAAAAATAGAGATAAGCAGAATTAGGTCACGTTCTAAAGAGGAGGTGCAGAAGGGCATCGAGATTCAAGGATGACAGGGATTGCAGGTGCTGTGTTGCTCATAACCTTATCCGGCAGGTGACCTCTGGCCTCTTGCTTGCCGCTTATTGATGAACTTATTGATGAACTTATTAATGAACTTATTGATGCAACTTGATGTAACTTCATCCACCAGATTTAGTCTTTTGGGCGCGGGCTCAGACAATCGGATCCCTGGCGCTACAGTGGACTTATTCAACATATTCAACCGTCCCAGGCGGTAAGGAGTAGGATGGCGGTCTCAGTTGCCGAAGAAGCGATTGCCTTGCTCCTAGAGTTAGCCGAGAAAGGCGAGATCGATCCTTGGGATGTCAATGTCATCGAGGTGATCGATCGCTTTCTACGGGATCTCACCCCCTCTAGCCGAGATCTCTTAGAGTCGGGGCAAGCCTTTGTCTATGCTGCTATGCTGGTCTACCTCAAAGCGATGGCCTTGGCAGAACCGGATGTGGCGGAGGAACAGCTCGATCTTGAAGATCGAGTGCCGGAGGAGATCATCCGCAACCTCAGCCCTCGCCAATTGGATCAGATTTTGCAGCCCCGGCCTGTGCCGCGCATTCACCGCACCCGCCCCATCACCCTGCGGGAGTTAATCCACCATCTGCAAGAGCTAGAAGAAACCCTCCAGGATCGGCCTCAAACCCCTAAAGTTCCCCCTAAGCGCGTCACTCGCCAACAGGCACTTGCGGCTATCACGCAGTTAGCCCATCCCGAAAATCTGCTGGAGACCACTGCGGCATTGGAGTCACTATTGGCCCAAGTTTGGCAACAAGGGATCCCTCAACTCAGCTTCGACACCCTCATGACCCAAGTGCCCCAGATTCAAGATCAGCCCGCCCCGCACCGGATCCAAGTTTTTTGGGCATTGCTGTTGATGGCCTCTCGATCCCAAGTGGATCTGATTCAAGAGGAGTTCTATGGCGAGTTGACCATTGTTCCCAGCCTTGCCACCCCCACCCGCCCGACTAAAAGCTAGAACCGGGTTGCTGGAGAAATTCGACTTCCTCTGCCGTAGAAACTCGACCCAGGATTTGGTCCCGGTGGGGATAACGGCCAAATCGTTCGATGATGGCTTTGTGGGGCCAGCTCATAATCATAGTTGCTGGCA
>JAAUUM010000252.1 GCA_012031565.1 Synechococcaceae cyanobacterium SM2_3_2 | reverse complement strand
GCCATAATACCCTACATATAGAGAAGTGGCTCGTTTCGCAAAACTTGATTTTTTGCCCTGGATCCAGGGTTGACAAACCTCCTAGATGAAGTAGAAAAGGGTCAGATGAACCAAGCAACGCAGTCCCTAATTAGGTCTCTTGGTTGGCTTTGGGTGAGTGGTCAAATCGGGAATCCGTGGATCCCGCTTTTTTTGTGGTGAGAGGAGATATCAATGAAGATGGCTTTGAAAGCGAGATCGTCTCGCAAATGGGTGGCTCTGCTCACGGCGGGATGTCTAGCCGGGATCGGACTTCAGGGTTGTACGACCGATAGTAATGATGGTGCCATCAATCCGATATTGATAGCTTCGTCTCCCAATCCAGTCTCGGTCGGGCCAACCTTGGCTCCGGTTGAGCCCGATACAACTACGCCGATTACAACTCCAAATTTTGCCCAAATTACGCCCCCCCCAATTAGGCCAGATTTACCCGATCAGCCTCAAATTACGGGTTTTAATGCTGACCAAGAGTTTGCTTCACTCTCCTATAGGATTGACATCACGGGATTGAGAGTGCGAGGGGTCATTGAGAGTGTTACTATTCAAGCCCTGAATATTACTTGTGGGACAGATGTCACCAGTGCTATTCGTCCTTCAGCTATCGCACAATTCCAAAATTTACTCATCGGCAGGGGGAACACCTTTGTCGACGCTCCAGGCTTTGACTTTAGTTTCACATTTCCTACGGATCCACGCTTTTTTGATGACTTGAGAATTTTGTCTAAGGGAATACGAGCTATTCCCACCGCAGACGAGGAAGGTGAGATTACCCTAGAAGACGAATTGACCGGCGATGATGTAGTCATTGTGCTGACTGTGGTTGATTCTTTTGGGCAGGTGGTTAGGGTTGATAACTCAATCTTCAGTGGTGATGAAGAGAGAACTGAGATTAGAGGGTCTGCAGTTCCTGCTTGTGGGAACTTGTAGTTCTAGCTCATTAGCATTAGCTTCCTGGTGGTATAAGTGCAAACATTTGTGGATGTGGTAAGGAGAGGGTGATGAAGAAGTCAAACGGAAGAATTCTGATCAAGTCATTATGTTTTGGCAGCTTTACTGTCATATCGAGTCTGGTTTTGATGGGCTGCCAAGAGGGCAAAAATAGTAATGATCCTTCTAACATTCTGCCAGGGCCAATCATAACTGTAGAGCAAAGTCCTGCTAACACAGGTGGCTCCGGTGTTGGCACTGACCATGTTGATGGATCCCAGACCCCAACGCCTTTGCCCACGCCGATAGGTGCGCCGACTGTAAATCCTGGTAGTCCTTCTGGTGCTTCACCCATCACTGGAGAAGATCCGGTTGCTCCAACAATTCCTACGCCACTTCCTATCCCTACTCCTCCTCCAGCAACAGTAGTAGCGGATCCTGATATTTTGACTTTTGCTGCTGGTACGACGATTAGTGATGCCGAGAATATTACATTAACTCCAACCGCAGCTCCGATTGGGGGCAATCTTGTCTTGAGATTGGTATCTACGGATCCGGGTACGGCTGGGTTTGACGCGGAGGGGATCCCTGAGATCACCGTCACGATTCCCCAGGGATCCTCGGCTGCTCGGACTGTTCCTGTTTTCCGTCAGCTTCGGGCTGCTTTTGCTGGCAATGGGACAATTGTTATTTCAAGGGATCCTGCCACCACGGCAATTAACTTTCCAGCTAATAGTGTCAATGAAGTGGTTATCATTCGAGCTTTGAACGGGCAAGAACCACCGACACAAGAGCCGGAGTCTGTTTTAGCATTTACGATTGATCAGATCACCTTTACCGCTAACAACTTTGCCCTAACTCAAAGTGATAGCACCGGCATTGTCGGACATGGCCCGCTCTTTGGATCAGATGCTCCCTCCAATACTTTTGGCATTGCTGAAGCAACCAATAAGTTTCCTGATCGACTAGGTTGTGAGAGAGCTTTGCGAGGTGTACGTCCTTTCTTTGTGATCAACGAAGAGAATGGTTCTGGAGTCTTTATCCTGGATCAATCTATTAATCCCGCTGCAAGAGTTCGTAATCCTGTAACTCTAGCGGGGCAAGCACTCAACTTCCGTCGTAATCTTAGGGACAACACATTGGTTGCAGATATTAGCCCTTCTAATTTCGATGAACTCTTCCGAATTAACTATTTCCAATCTGAACAATTTGATCTCAATACTGCATTCTGTACCACTGAGTTTTCAGATACAACGCCCCCAATTCCTGTAACAGTTTTGGAGTTTATCACTGAAACACGAATCATACCTGGAGTGCTCAGATCAACCAATCGCCTCTTCACGTTGAGGGGATCCAACCAGGGCATTGATGAGCCGGATAGTACCACAGGCAATGGTCGTTTGTTTGGGCCTCAGATCCGCTCTGATCGCCCCTTGCCAGAGGATATGCTCGAACTAGAAAATCCTCGGTTTACGGGTATTCAAAATGTTTTGGATGTGTCGGGAAACCAGCTCAGAACTGACATCACTATCGTGATTGATCAGATCAGAAATGTACCAACCCAAGCTGCCATCCAAGATCAAACATTACCAAATCAAAGTCCTTCTTCCAATCCTGTATC
The DNA here is from genome assembly GCA_012031565.1 of Synechococcaceae cyanobacterium SM2_3_2. Lineage (GTDB taxonomy): Bacteria > Cyanobacteriota > Cyanobacteriia > Thermostichales > Thermostichaceae > JAAUUM01. The sequence goes on along the minus strand of JAAUUM010000252.1, from coordinate 2,144 downwards.
GGGTAGACTTCCCAATGTTAGTGAAGATAATTCCTTGGGGTTATCAGGTCAAGGATCCTGTCCTGCAACAGCCGATAACAACCTTATCTGTGGCCGTTTCCAGTTTAATCAACCCTTCCGTGAAACCACAGTTCCGGGTAGTTCGGATGATCTCTCTGATGTGTTGGTCATTGATGGTGTTTTTGTGGGCCGAATCACTGACCAAAATTAATTGCAGTTAAGAATAGGTTAAGTTCATTTGATCTGGATCCTCAAATTGAGGATCCTTTTTTATCTCTAGCTAGAATTTGAGGATATTTTGGTTGACAGCATTAATGGTCTCGGATAGAGTTCGACATAGGTATGTTTCGTGTTTGTGGAGTCTGAGGCTGTGGCAAAAAATTTGGGCTTAGTGCGTGCATTCTTGGTGTCGGGGCTAGCACTTGGCTTTGCCTACGGCTGTGGCGAGTCGATGTTGTCATCTGTTGATTCACCATTGGTTTCTGAGCAGCCACCGACCGAAACAGCGACAATGCCTGAGACTGTCACTCTCTATTTTGATGGCAATTCACAGGTCTTTTCGATTGCTGACCTTGCTATTTCACTGGCATTATTCCTAAATCCCGAGGCTAGTGTCAGTGAGATCCAGCAGGTCGCACAAGATGTCTTTGATCTTGATTTAGTCCCTGCCCAAATTACAGGCTCTGGATCCACCCCCATTCAGCTTTTTGACCTCAATAATGACGGTAATCGTGGGGATCTTCTCGACCTCGGTGTAGCGATTGCTGTTTTCTTAGGGCAAGAAACTGCTGAGGCTATCAACGCCACTTGTCAGGATATGCTGAGTCAATCCTGCAATATGTCGGCTAATAGCTCTATTCCTACTTTTGATACAGGCATCGGCCCAGGTAGCCCAGGCACCGGGATCCTGCCAGAGATCACCCCTATCCCCCAGCCTCCAACGGGAGGACAACGACCTGTAGGGGTTGAAACAGTAGTCTTAAATCCCACTGTAGTTGAATTCCCTGAAGGATCTACCATTTCTGACGTAGAGTTATTCACTATTTCTCCTACCGCAGCCCCGATTGGCGGAAGTCTTGTGCTTCGACTGACATCAAGTAATCCTCAGGTTGTTTCCTTAGACGATATCGGATCCGCTGAGAGAATCATTACTATTCCGGAAGGATCTAGCGCTGCTCGTACTGTTTCATTGTTTAGGCGAATACGTTCTTCTTTGGTAGGTAATGCCATTGTTACTGTTACGATTGATGCAACCTCTGAAGCAGCTAATTTCCCTGTCAATAGTGTTGATGAAACTTTATTGGTACGTTTGCGTGCTGGTGAAGAAGTGGCCACAGTTGAACCTGACAGTACTTTTGGATTTTCAGTTGAGCAGATCACTTTGCAGGCAGAAGAGTTTAATTTAGTTCAGGCCCCTGGTACAGGTATTATTGGCTTTGGCCCTATCAACGGCTCAGGGGCACCTTCAACAGCATTTGGGCCTGCTAGTGTGGTTCAAAAATTTCCCAGCCCACCATTTGATCCAGTATGTCAAAATGCCTTTATCGGGGTTCGACCGTTTTTTGTAATTAATGAGGCCAATGGTAACGGTGTCTTTGTTCTCGATGATACGGTCAACCCATCCTCACGCATCAAAACTCCCATTACCCTTTCAGGTCAGGCACTTAATTTTAGGCGTAGAAACAGGGATGGGGTTTTGTTTGCGCAAATTAGTCCTGCCAATTTCGATGAAATTTATCGGGTAAACTACTTCTCTCCCGAAGAATTTGTAGTCAGAGAAGCAGACTGCCTTGACACAATTGAGAACTTTATAAGAATCTTTTCTCTTGATTTTGATAGTGTTACTCAAACTGTAGGTGGTGTTCTTCGTTCCAGTGACCGACTTTTTACTTTGAGAGGTACTGCTCAAGGGATCAATGAGCCTGACTCTTCTACAAACTTAGGCCAACTTTTTGGTTCCCAAATTTCATCTGATAGACCCAGTCCCAATGATATTCGCGCTTTGGAAAACCCAAGATTTTCTGGAGTTCAGAATGTCCTAGATGTTTCAAGCAACCAGATCCGCACCGACATCTCCTTCGTGTTTGACCAGATTGGAGGCCAAGCTACTTTTTGCTGCGATTCAAGATCAGCCCTTTCCGCAA
>JAAUUM010000035.1 GCA_012031565.1 Synechococcaceae cyanobacterium SM2_3_2 | reverse complement strand
ACACGTCCGGTGCCGATGTTGGGCTTGGAACTGGCGTTGTGGCAACTTCCGGCGTGGGTTCTGCTGTTGGTGTCGGGGTTGTAACAGGTTCCGGCGGTGGTGTCGGACTTGGAACTGGGGTTGATGTTGGACTTGGGGTGGGGGTGGGATCCAGGAGGGTGACGGCTGTTGTGGGGATCTCCAGCTCTTGGCCGATACTTAACCACCCTGGGTTACTCAGCCGGTTGAGCTGAATGATCGCTGCTTGGGTAACCCCATAAATGGCCGCAATTCGCTCGATAGTATCGCCGGAGCTGACTTGATGAACGCGCCGTGCAGATGAAGCGATCTCAGGCACCCCCCCTGCTGCCACCTCTGCGTCTGGGCTGACCGGGATCTGAATCTCTTGGCCCAGTTGCAGCAGCCTGGGGTTGAGGGGCTGGTTGGCCTGGAGGATGGCCTGTTCACTCACCCCATAACGACGAGCCAACACTTCAATCGTGTCCCCTGGTTGGATCTGGTAGATCTGGGGGGTGCCCGACTCCTCAAGAGGGATCGGGGCATCGGGCGATTGGTCAGGAGCCGGGACTGTGGCTTCGGGGCTGTCCTCGCCTGAGTCAGCAGCTACTGGGGAGTCGTCGGTGACGGGAACAGGGATCCTCAGTTCTTGGCCGATCTGAAGCAGGGTGGGGTTGATGGGTTGGTTGGCTGCCACCAAACCTGATTCGCTGATGTCATAGCGACGGGCAATCGCCTCTAGGGTATCTCCAGACTGGATCCGATAGACTTGGGGTTCTGCCAGATCTGGGGTTGTGGTGGGTTGTGCAGCATCGCTTTCTTCCTCATCCTCAGCACTTTCCAGCGGCGGCAAGCCTTGCCCTGCCCGCAAAAGAGCTGACAGATCCCCTGGAATCAGCACCGGCTGACCCACTTGTAACCAGTTGGGATTGGTGAGCTGGGTGGCGCGAATAATCTCACCCTGAGAGACTTGATAGCGGTTGGCCAGACCTTCGAGGGTATCTCCTGGCTCAACAAGAATGATCAGTCCAGACTGACCGGGCACCAACAGCTCCTGCCCTGGCTCTAAAGCTGTGGCGGCAGTGATTCGATTGGGAATGGCGATGGCCGCCGCATCCACTTGATAGCGTCGGGTCAAGAGCCACAGCGTATCGCCCTCTTCCACCTGATGACGAATGATGCCGGGTCGATCGGTTTCTGTTAGCAGTTCTCCCGCATCGAGAGCGGCTGAGGCAGCTTCTAACTTGTCGGCATAGTTCTGTTGCAGGACAGCGGAGAGAAGTTGGCGCGAAGGTAAGACCATTTCTATCGGCTGGTCTTGAGGCTGTTGCAGCAGCTGAATCGCCCCCCAAATGCCCGCCAATCCCAATACCCCTGCTGCCAGGGTCAGTCCACCTCTGACACAACGGGGATCCCGGAGTCCTGTCAGGGTTGAGCTGGATAAATGAGAGATCTCAATTAGCGTCTCCCGTAGACCCCAAGAGCGGGATCCGGCTCGACGGCCCGGAAAGGTCGGCTCCAGCAGAGAGTAACTGATCTGAACATAGGGGTGGCTGCTGTCCCACCTGTGACTATCCGCAATCCAAAAATTGAAGTCTGAAAAAGCTGAGGAGGGGAGGTCTGACCCAACTTGAGGGGAATGGCTGCCCTCAGGGTGATATTGATCAGCAGGATCACTATCGGCAGGATCACTATCGGCTGAACCGCCCCAGGTACTGGAAGCGTTGTGGTGGTGGAGCAAAACCTCATCGGTTGTTTCCACAGTGCTCACGGCGGCACTGGTCATCCGGTTGGCAGCCAAAAGCGGCTCACGACCGGGCTGGCCTGTCGTCAATGGCTTCAAGGACGTTTCCTCACACAATCGGGAACAGAGAAGAGAAGATGTCGAAGTGGCTGGATCCCTCAGCTGATGGGCTATCGGGGCAGTTTCTTCAACCGGGGGTGAGTGTTACCTCTGGTTAGGTTACCGTAGTTAACACTTCTAGACAAGGTTTGCCCGGATCCCTGTGTGTGGCGGCACATTTTATCAGAAGAGAGCCGTCGCTAAACCTGTAGCTCCCTTGAAATTACCGTTGAACGGCAGATGAAGGTGTGATCTACACTGCCATTTTCTAAAAAGCACCCATCTCAAGGACTAGCCTGAGGGCTTGCTTGCTGAGCTAGACTCGCCCACTCCGGGATCCCACCTGTCCTGTCACCACGTACTTGAGGGTGGTCAGGGATTCTAGGGTGATGGGGCCACGGGTATGGAGCTTTTGCACAGAACAGGGCATCAACACATCCATGGGATAGTCCACCTGTAAAGGCAGCTGATTGACCAAGATGGTGGCGGTGTCGATCTCTTGCACAAAGCGACTGATGGCCTGATGGGAATCACTCAGGATCCCGGCAGAGAGCAGGGATCCATTTTTATTCAGCCACTGGATCGCTTCGTTGGTATCCTTCACCTGCTGTAGCCGGACACTGGGTAATGGGGCTGAGTCGATGCCCTCATGAATGGGATCCAATCCCCCACTGTGGTGATCGCTGGAGACCGACTTGGCAATCGCGGCATCCGCCTGCAAGGGGATTTCTTGGCAGGACAACAGATCGATCAGGGCCGGGAGATGTCGATCGACCCACTGGCGGTGCATCAACAGCCCCAGCAAAACAGGTTGCAAAACCAATCGCGAGTCGAGTGTCTCCCCGCTGAGTCCCCTGGTGAGCAAACTCTCCACCAACTGCCACGAAGCTGACTCATCGATATAGAGGTAGCCATAGCCCAGCCCAGTCGCCAATACAGGGGTATTGCTGCCCTGTTGCAGCGCTTCCACCCAACTGGATCGACCACAGGGAATGATCAGGTCAACAAAGCGTGACTGCTGTAGGAGGGGGGGCAGGCGGGTGTCATCGCTATCGGGCAACTGCACTTGATCAGGGGGAGCCACCTGAATCGCACCTTCCGGGATCCCGGCGGTATAGGCCGCTTCGCTGAGGCGTTCGATCATCACCTGATGGGTATGGGTGAGGGTATGGCTGCTGCACAACACCAGTCCATTGGCGGTTTTGAGGCCCATCCCTAACCCCTGCAGGGCAAACTCGGGATAGATCTCATAGACCAAGGCAATCACCCCCAGCGGCACCCGATAACGGGAAAAGATGTCCCCTTCACCCGTGCGCCAGCTTTGATCCATCACCCCAATCGGCTCGGGAGTGAGGGTGAGCTGATCCAGATGACAGGCCGCTTCTTCTAGCCGCTCTGGCGTTAACTTCATCCCCTCCAGCACCCAGCTCTGTTGTCCCCGAGAGGCTTCTAGATCAAGGGTATTGGCTTCTAAAATGTCGTCCCGAGAGTCCCGTAGAGCTTGGCTAATGACGGCAATGGCGCGGTTGCGGGTTTCCCCAGATAGCCGGGTCAACTGCTGTGAGGCTCGGCGCACTTGCCGCAAGGTTGTACTCAAATCAAAGTCGTTTACCATGAGCCTCCAAAGGGCCAGTGATGCCAGCCAAGCACTGCCATCCGTCCAATATCGAGTTCAGACTTCGAGCCGTGCCAACTTTAACGTGCCATGTTTAATGGGTTTAATGGGGTGGTGCATTGGGTGTTGCATGGGGTGACAAGTACGCCCATCGTCAGGGCTGACGCGAGATGCCCCAGATGAAGACTACCAGCAATAGGGATCCCAGCAGAATCCAAAGCACCGCCAAGAAACTCAGCAGCGGCGTCCACTCTTCGATCTGTCGGGCTAACAAAGGGCCAAACAGCAACAAGATAAACAGGATGGCGGCACAGAGTAAAAGGGGGGGATTGTGATCAGGGGGATCCCGCTTCAGGAGCCATTGGCGACCATTCCAAAACCACAGCTTGCGATAGGCATAGGAGGCGGCCAATTGTTCGATATAAAGCTTGTCGGTAACTGAAAAGATATGCTGGCAACGGCTACAACCCAAAGCCTCCGTCAGCAAAATGGGGCGCAGTTGCCCTTGATGACAGCAGGGACAGGTATAAGTCCGGTTGAGATCGATCGGCTGGGGAGTGTTGCCCTGGGATCCCTGGGGTGGTTTTAACATTGGGGGGAGCTGTATCCACCAGTTCTGACTCATTCTAGGTGAATCCCCGAATGGTTGGGGATTTCGGCCCCTTGAGTGTCCCACTCTCTTGTAGGGTTGTGGACGGCTGGATCTGATTGCCTCTTACCTGCCTGTGACCCTGGGTTTATGACTCCATCAAAGCCGCTATTGCCTGCCGCCTATCCTTCCCCGTCGGATCCTGTGTCCCCCCTTCAAGCAGAGCGCCATTCAGAGCGCCATTCCTGGCATCGATCCAGGACGGTATGGGCTCGCAGCTGGCAGATCATGGCCTTTGTGGTGCGATTTGGCTGGGAGTTGCAATGGGATCGATGGCGGGGACAAACCCTAACCCGGCAACGGCAACGAGCCCAGTGGGTCGCTCAACAGGTGCTGAAGCTGGGGCCAACCTTTATCAAAATAGGACAGGCTCTTTCCACCCGAGTGGATCTGATCCCAGTCGCCTATGTGGAATCTCTGGCTCAGCTTCAAGACAATGTCCCACCGTTTAGTGGGGCCGAGGCCATTGCCATTATTGAGGCCGAGTTGGGGACTTCTATCCGCAGCCTCTATCGAGATTTTGAGTCTGAGCCGATTGCCGCAGCCAGCTTGGGCCAAGTTCACAAGGCCCAGTTGCACACCGGCGAGGCTGTGGTGGTCAAGGTGCAGCGACCGGGGCTAGAACATCTGTTTGCCCTCGATCTCAAAGCCTTACGGGGCCTGTTGCAGATGGGTGCGCGGTGGATGGATCCAGTTCGCTATCGGGAATTGGAGGCAATTTACTGCGAGTTTTTTAGCATCCTTTATCAGGAAATTGACTATATCCAAGAGGGGAAAAACGCTGACAGGTTTCGAGAAAACTTCAAAGATCAACCTCGGATTCTAGTGCCGAAGATCTTTTGGCGCTATACCACCACCAAAGTTTTGACGATGTCCTATTTGCCGGGTATCAAAATCAATGATCGATCTACTTTAGAATCCTGTGGATTAGATCTTAAGGAGATCAATTATTTGGGGATTTCCTGTTACCTTCAGCAATTATTACAGGATGGCTTTTTTCAGGCGGATCCCCATCCCGGCAATATGGCGGTGACGCCGGAGGGATCCATCATTTTTTATGATTTCGGCATGATGGCTGAGGTGGCAGCAATTGACAAAGACCAGATGATCAAGACGTTTTTTGCGGTGCTACGCAAAGATACCCCTGTTTTGGTGGAAACCCTAATCGATTTGGGCTTGCTAGAACGAACCGCCGATATGACCCCCGTGCATCGGATGGCAACGTTTATTTTGGATAAATTTACCGAGCGGCCCATTGATGTTTATGCTTTTGGGGAAATGCGCGGGGAAATTGTCGCTATGTTTGAGCAGCAGCCGTTTCGGTTGCCCCCTCAAATGACCTTTGTGATCAAATCATTGACCACGTTGGATGGCATCGCTCGGGTGTTGGATCCCGACTACAATCTGCTCAAGGCAGCACAACCTTTTGTCAAACAATTTGCCCTGCAAGATCGCAAAGGGATCCTAGGGGAATTGGCCCGACAGACCCGCAGCTTGGTCACCACCCGCCTGCAACGGCCTCATCCGGCCCAGACTGCCGTGGAGCGGCTGCAATCTCGCCTCGAAGCTGGCGATCTGACCCTGCGGGTGCGATCCACTGCCCAAGAGCGGCAATTGCGGCGGATTAGCCTCATGCTCAAAAGCCTGATGTACACCTGCTGGACGGGCTTTACGCTGGTGACAGCCGCAATTTTGCTGACGGGGGGACAGGGATCCTGGGCTATGGCGGCCTTTGTGCTGTCAGCTTTAGGGGCGATAGGTCTACTCCGATGTTTGGTTGAGGTGCGACTGCGAGAAAATTTGGATCGCTTCGGGGACTAGGTTTTAGGCAGCTTAAATCTGACTCTGACACACCAACATCATCCTCCAGCACACGGCACTCCAGCAGACGGCACTCCAGCAGACGGCACTCCAGCAGAGGGCACTCCAGCACACGGCACTCCAGCACATGACACTCCAGCATCTGACCCAATCTCTCCGCCGTCTCGAACGGGATCCCCGTTGGTCAAATTATCGTGCCCTCCAGGTTCTGCAACAGGTGTGGTCAGAAGCCTTGGGGGAAGTGGTGGCCCAGCATACCGCTCCCTTTCAAATTCAGCGGGGCATACTCAAGGTTGCCACATCCACCGGAGCCTGGGCGCAAAACCTGGGTTTTCAGCGCCTGCTGATCTTGAGCAAGCTCAACCCCCATCTCTCCACCCCTTTGACTGATATCCGATTTTTGCCGGGGGAATGGCATCGGCGGGCTTTAGAACGAGTGGATCTGTCCAGCAACCTGGCCTATCTCTCGGGGCAGTCGCGCCCTGCCCACGCCCCAACTCGCCCGCAATCTCCCCAAGAAGCATTGGATCTTTGGCATCAGCGGGTCTTGACCCACCAACGCCAGATGCCCCGCTGTCCCCAGTGTCACCAAGCCGCCACCGAGCAAGAGTTGGCCCGCTGGAATCTCTGTGGCTACTGCTGGATCAACCATATCGCCCGCCCACCGGGATCCCGTTCTTGATCTGCGGTTGCGTATACTGAATCCGTAGTTCTGGCCTCCCTTTCATGCCCCTTCGTCCCCAACGCTGGCAGATCAAAACAGCGGATCGCGATCTGGTCAAAACCCTCTCAGTAGGGATTCATCCTTTGATCGCCGAAGTGTTGGTCAACCGGGGCTTCAGCACCCCCGCCCAACTGGAGCATTACCTGGATCCCACCCTGGCAGAACTGCCGGATCCCTGGCTGGATTTTGCCGATCTGCGCCCCTGCGTGGATCTGATCTTGACCACCCTCAAAGCTGGGGATCCCATTGCCATCTGTGGCGATTACGATGCCGATGGCATGACCAGCACCGCCCTGTTGCTGAGAACCCTCCGGCACTTTGGGGCCACGGTCAGCTATGAGATCCCCAGCCGCATGACAGAGGGCTATGGCATCAATAGCCGTATGGTGCAGGACTTATCCGACAAGGGCACGCGGTTGATTATCACGGTGGATAACGGCATTGCCGCTCTTGAACCGATCACCCTGGCCAAATCATTGGGGATGGGGGTGATCATCACCGACCATCACGATCTTCCTCCCCAGGTGCCCCCCGCTGACGGGATCCTCAATCCCAAGCTGATCCCAGCGTCCTCCCCCTATCGAGGTATGGCCGGGGTGGGGGTGGCCTATCTGCTGGCCCTACAACTGGCGGAAGCGCTGGGGGATCGAGCTGCCCTGGAAATCCCATTGCTGGACTTATTAACCTTGGGCACCATCGCGGATCTGGCCCCGCTGACGGGGATCAATCGTCGCTGGGTACAGGCGGGCCTAAAACGATTGCCACAATCCCAGATCTTAGGCATCCGGGCCTTAATGAAGGTGACGGGACTCAACCCTGAGGCCAATGGCGCGCTAGCTCCCGAGGCGATTGGGTTTGGCTTGGGGCCACGTATCAATGCGGTGGGGCGACTGTCGCAGCCCCGTGTGGTGATCGAACTGTTAACCACCGAGGATCCCGATCAAGCCGAGAGCTATGCCCAAGAGTGTGAACACCTCAACCAAGAGCGGCAACGGCTCTGTCGGGAGATCGAAGCGGAGGCACTAGAACGGTTGGAGTCAGGTGAGTTTGACCTTCAGCGGGATCGGGTGCTAGTGATTTTGGGACAGGGCTGGCATCACGGCGTCATCGGCATCGTGGCATCACGGCTCTTGGAGCGTACCGGCGCGCCCGTATTCATTGGATCCCAAGAGGAGGACTCCATTCGCGGATCGGCCCGAGGGATCCCGGAGTTCAACGTCTTTGAGGCATTAGAAAGCTGCCGCGACCTGTTTCATAAACATGGGGGCCATCCGGCGGCAGGGGGATTCAGTATGGGGGCAGAGCAGTGGCCCGCCTTACAAACTCGCTTGGCTCAATTTGCCCGTCAGGTGCTGGATCCCGGCCACATTCAGCCGTTGGTGCAGGTGGATGCGGAGGCCAAGCTAGAGGATATGACCCTCGATTTATTCCAGCAATTGCAGGTGTTGCAGCCCTGCGGCATCGACAACCGCGAACCCGTTTTCTGGAGCCGGGATGTGGAGATCAAGCATCAACGCATCATCGGCAAAGACCAATCCCATCTCAAGCTGCAAGTCCGGCAGGGATCCCCGCGTACCCTTGAGGTGCTCTACTGGCGAGGGGCGGTTGCCCAGCCATTGCCCACCACGGTGGATCTGGCTTACACCCTCAAAACCAACGAATGGCAAGGCAATATCTCAATGGAGCTAGAGGTAAAAGGGATCCGTCCTGCCACCCTGCCGTTAGAGCTGCCCCTTCCTGATGATCATCCCATTGATCATCAGATTGCTACTCAGGGATCCCTGTCTATTGTCTATCCCAACACCCCCAGGATCCCGCATCCTCTGCAATGGCAAACCGGCGACTCTGCCCAGCTGACCCAAACCGAAGGCACTATCCTGCTCTATGGCTTCCGTCGCCCCCACATTTCTCAATCACAGGGCATCCTTCACTATGACCGACCCCAATCAGGCACCGGCTACGATTTGGTCTTTTTATGGAGCCTGCCCCCGTCCCCTCAGCACTTGGCCTGGATCCTGGCCCATACCCATCCCACGGGATCCCAGCTCAAGATTGCGGTGCATCATCAGGCGATCCCAGTTCTGGCAGCGGCCACCCTCAAACAACAGCTCAAGACCTATCTACACTCTTTAGAAGAAACGGCAGCTCAAGACCAAGCCGAACGGGACAAGCCCAATCCGCCCACCCTGAATCTCCTGAAGCTGGGCCAATCGTGGTGGTTATCTCCCACCGTTCTCTTGGCCGGGTTACAAAGTTTGGGGCTGGACTGTGCTCCCTGGACTGTGGCGGGATCCCTGGACTCTGCCCTCGCTCAGCAGCAACAGTGGTATGGACTCAACTATGACCAAGTGGGATCCTGGCTTAGCCAATGAATGGATCAAGCCTACACAGGCGGTTGCTCAACTTCATCCTGTTCAGTTTTAGCCACTTCTTCAGTCACTTCTTGGTTACCGGATTCCTCAGATTGCGGCTCTGGTGTTGAGTCCACAGGGGCCGATTCAGTAGGCTCCGTTTCAGCCACTGCTTCTGAAACCTCTACAGGAGGATTGTTGGCCAACTCCTCCTGCTCCCTCTCTTTCCGCTCCGCCACTTCCTTGGCATAGCGACGCTGCTTGAGGTTTTCGTCTACCACCACATAGACCAGCGTCAACAGCGAGATGACGCCCGTTGCGATCAGGATATAAAACAGATTGCTATCCATCGCAGTTCCCCTCTTCGGTTAGATGTTGGCACCTTAGCGGTTGGCCCTCTAGCGGTTGACCTCTTGGGGGTTGGCTTCTGAGGTGGCAAGTTTGTAGCCTCTGGGCCTCAATCTAGAAGTTAGGCTGATGCCGAATCAAGTTGAGAAACTCCTCCCGAGTCTTGGAGTCCTCTTGAAACACCCCCACCATCGAGCTGGTCACTGTCCAGGATCCAGGCTTTTGCACCCCCCGCATGACCATGCACATATGGGTTGCCTCAATCACCACCGCAACCCCCTGCGGCTCAAGGATCCCCATGATGGCCTCGGCCACCTGCCGGGTGAGGCGCTCTTGCACCTGCAACCGCCGCGAGTACATTTCTAGAATACGGGCTATTTTGCTCAATCCCACCACTTTTTGGTTGGGGATATAGGCCACATGAGCCCGTCCGATAAACGGCAGCATGTGATGCTCACACAGACTGGACAAGCTGATATCTCGAATCAAGACCATCTCGTCATGACCCACATCAAAAATGGCATCGTTGAGCAGCATCTCTAGTGACTGCTGATAGCCACTGGTCAAAAACTTGAGAGCTTTGGCCACCCGTTGGGGGGTACGCTGAAGTCCTTCGCGGTTGGGATCCTCTCCCAGCCCCCGCAGCAGGACATTGACCGCTGCCGCCATCTCTTCATCGGTGACCGTATTGGGAGTCCAAGTAGGCTCCATATCAGCGGATCCCGAGGTGCCATTTTGCTTAATTTGAGCCTTGAGCGTGTCATTCAGCTCACTATTGGTGTTGCCGTTGAGAAGGTCCCTATCGATTAGGGGGTTGGATCCACTCTGAGCAATGGTCATAATCCGTCTGATTCTCCAAAGGAAAAGGAAAGGGTAAAGCGGGGTGCGATGATTGGGATTTGCCCCAGTCCCAGCAAAGGTGACTACAAGGTGACTAGAGTGTCCCGGCAGTAGGCATTAAGACCATCTCATCCACCACAGTGCTTGAGGGCATCCGCACCAACTGCAACAGAGCATCTGCCACCTCATCCACCGTCAACATCAAGGAACGGTCAAAGTCGGCTTGCACTGTTGGGGTATCCCACAGGCTGGTATTGACAGCGCCAGGGCAGAAGGCCGAAGCCCGGATGCCATGTTGACGCTCCTCTTGGGCCACCGCTTGGGTCAATGCCATCAGGCCAAACTTACTGGCGGAGTAGGCTCCCCATGTGGGAAAGACCTGTTTGCCAGCAATCGAAACCACATTGATGATCAGCCCTTCTTTGTGCTGCCGCATCCCTGGCAACACCGCTTGGATCCCCAAGAACGCTGCTGTCAAATTCAAGTCAAGCACCCGTCGCCAGTCGGCAGCAGGAGTATCGGCAATCGTGGCGGTGTAGCCCATTCCTGCATTGTTGATCAGCAGAGAGCAAGAGCCAAAGGTTTGTAACAGATTGACCAATTGCTCAGGCACCGCATCTGGATCGGCAAGGTCTATGGCAAAGGGTTGAGCGGATCCCCCAGCTTGGTGGATCTGGTCAACAGCCTGTTGCAGGGCAGTCTGAGAGCGAGCCACCAAAGCCACCTCAAAACCCTCTGCGGCCAATCTCTGAGCTACGGCTAAACCGATGCCTTGGCTGGCTCCGGTGACAAGAGCACGTTTGGGGCTGTGGTAGGGAAAAGACATTGAGTAATAGGAGTCAACATGAATGAGCAGATTGCAATAGGTCAGGAAAAGTGGGGTCAGGGATCCTCATCCGCAGGGATCCTGACTGGACTGATTTTGGCTATCTGATCTAGACACACTGGAGATACAAACTAGGCCAGACGAGGTAAGGGCTGCATAGGTTAGCTACAGTTCTCCAGCTCTAATTTCAAGATCGAAGAATTCTGAGGGAAAAATTTAGGTTCGTTAACGATTGTAACACTGAAATCAGAGGCACCCGCTCACGGATATGAAAACCCTGTCCCCGCCAGGGGAAAAAGGATGGACTAAAATCTTCCCCTGGTCTGTCGGGGGGGCATACTGTAGCCATGAAGCGCTCAATACGACACAATCGCGTCAAATGACATCCGCTAGGGTTTAGGCTCAATCGGGCTGATACTAAAATTAAGACGTAGATTAAGACGTACACAGCTGAACTGGTACACAACAGGGGGTTACGGGACGATGCGTAAAGTTGTCTACGGCATTTTGCAAAAGCAGGTAGCGTCATCTTCGGCACCTGGAACTGGTTATGGGGTCTACCCGTGGAGCAGGGGGGAGCAGCGGCTGTTCAGGTGGCAGAAGAATCCCTTCGTACCATGCAGGAATCGGTGCAGCGTCTGACCGAAGCAGTCGCCACTCAAGTTGCCTCCTATCAACGGGCTGAGCAAAAGTACCTCGGCAAAGTGAAGGAATATCAAACGCTGGAGCGGCAAGCCAAGCTAGCTGCTGAGCAGGGCAATATGGAAGCAGCCCGTCTGGCCATGTCTCGGGCCATTGAAGTTGAGCGGGTTCTAGGTGCCCTCAAAGAAAATGTTGAGACTGCCGAAAATATGTCACTCAGGCCAAGCAAAAGCTAAGCCGCGAGAAAGAAGCCCTTTCCGCCCGCAAGAGCGACCTTAACAATATGAAAGACATCACCGAGGTCAATCAAGCCCTGGAACGAATGGCTCGGGTCAACAACAGCTACGATATCGGTTCCGCCAAGTCTCAGTTTGAGGCAGCTAAGGGTGCGGTGGAGGCCAAGCGCTTTAAGGTGCAAGCCCTGAGCGAACTGTCTGAGGATCCCACAGCTCAGCTTGAGGCCAACCTCGACTCGATGATGATGGATGATGAGGTATCACGACGGCTCTCTCAACTCACCTCTGGTCAGAACCCACCCTTGGAATTGCCCAAGTATGACAGCGTGGAGCAGAACTTGAGCTGATCTGTGGCACTGATGATCTAGCCGCTCTAATTTCTAATTAATTGCAAATCAACAACAGGTCTTGTGACACTGCTCCCAGCCGATGCAATCCTGTGCGTGTGAAAGGTTACTCTGAGGGCAGAAAACTCCAAAGCAATCGAGCCAACTATGTGGGAAGAGCTGAATCGCTGGCTAGAGGAATGGACAGAGCAATCGGATCAATGGCTCGATCAACTGGATCAGATGGCGCAGGAGATCGGGGAAGAACTGCGGCAACTGCTAGAAGTGTTCATCCAGCCAGATCTGCTTGAACAGGGCTATCCCCGCTATTCAGATCGGTTTGAAGACGTTGAGGATATGGACTACTGGGCAGATTTTGAGGACGGGGATCCCTTTGCCTCTGGATCCTTTGCTGTTGAAGATTTTCGGGTCAGCCCGTTTGGGTTGGGGGTGATTGTCACCTACCGCAGCGTCACGCCCCCCACTGGCATCGGGGATCCCGACTGTTTGTACAATGCCCGTTCGGCTCAGTTGCGCTGTGCCGTCAATCCAGATGGCCCTGTGAGGGATGTAAGCATTTTGAAGTCCGACCTGAGGGCCTTTGACTTTGAGCTGGATCCCGCCAAGTTAATCAGCGCTAATGGCCAGCAGTTATTGTCTCTGGGTCGATTTGGTAAAGATTGTGAGACTGAATATAGGCTTCCACTGCGGCGGGCACCAGATAGCGAATGGATCCCCCCTGTTGAATCTGCTGCCGCAAAAAGGTGGAGGAGATCTCGATGTAGGGAGCCTGCAAAAAGTCATAACGGACTGGCAAGTGGTCTTTAACGACTTGCGCCACCACCTCAGATGACTGAGGCCCCACCCGAGGAGCGATGATCCATCGACACATTTGGGCAACGCGCTCTGCCTCATGCCAGCGGGGCAGATCCCGAAAGGCATCCACCCCCAGGATCCAAAACCATTCGGTATCAGGATCCTCCCTAATCAGGCTCTCCAGGGTTAGCGCCGTATAGGATCGCCCCTGTCGTTGCAGCTCCATATCACTACAGCGGAATCGAGGCTGGTCGGCGATGGCCAAGCGCACCATCTCTAAGCGATCTTGGGAACTACAGCCGGGGGCCACAGGTTTGTGGGGTGGATCTCCAGCAGGGATCCAGAGCACCTCATCAAGACCAAACTGGTGCAAAGCCTGGTCTGCCATCACCAAATGGCCACAATGCACCGGGTTAAAAGTTCCCCCTAACACCGCCACCTGCCGAGACTTGCTCATGCCCACCACCGGGATCCCTAAAGACTGCCCCAATTGAACCACATGGTCTGCCTTTCGGTTTTGTGTGCTAATTTTAGAATGTCGTTTAGCAAGGGAGATTATGCCGCATGCCAGATAGTAATAAACCTAAGGGTCATCTTGTGGGAATCAGCCGGCTGTGTGCCGGGGCTGTTCGCTAGAACGACAGATTCCTGATCCTTCAGTTTACTGAAGAGGCTTCAAGGGTTTGACAGACTGGGGATCCTCCCGGCAGTCAGGTTCCACTTGAAGACCCGCTAGACCGCTCCTTCCCTCTTTCTAAACGGGTTGGAGCGGATAGTTTTTTTGGGGAGCTTTTTTTGATACTGTCTCCTGGTTCAATGCTGGTATGCGAAACTCTTAGAGCCACTGCTCAAATCCTGCAGCATTTAAGGTACCCAGAGATATCATCGGCGTTGTTAGTCCTCTATCTTTCTTCGTTCTAGAAGCTACCAGGTTCTCCTGTTTGACGCTCTTGCCCTGCTTCTGGCACTAAAGCTGCTTGCCTTTAGGTGCCCAACCATAACGACAGCTGACAGATTGCTCAAAGCCTGTTTCGTCCACGTAGACAATGCTCTTGCTGCCATATCTTTTAATCAGTTGTCTGAGTTGCTCATAGCACTTAATTCTATCCTTCGGCTGCCGTTCTCTTTACCTCAGGAGTTTTTTTGCAAGTGAGTTTTATCTGCTTTAAGACATACTATATTGAACTGACTTTCACCCCAAATTTGTTACCTCTATCGATGAGTCTGGCGTCTGGGTTATCCTGCACATTTTGTCTGAGGGATTGATTCCCAGTCTAGTTTGCGTTGACGACGTTTAACCTTAATAGGCTGCAAGGTTGTTTGACCGAGACAGCGATAAATAGTGGCCCTACCCACTTGATAGAGCTGTGCTGCTGTTGAGATATTGCCACCTTGTTCCACAAAGTTGAGGGCTCTGATTTTACCCTGATTTCAAGGTCTATGCTGTAAGGCATGGGTGCCCCCTTACTGTCCAGGTAACTACGTCTTATTACTGTTCTAAATTACTACAGCATTCCAGATTGATACATGAGAGATAACTCAGTTAGATGTGAAACTGTTAGAGACCTTCAGGAGAAACATTCTCACAATTCAATTTGCTTTGCTGTTTATATTTTATTTCATGCTTGATAACCTGTTGCAACCCTTATCAGATTTAGACCTTCTATTAGTTATTATCAGCCACCAGCCAGCTAGATCAACGCTTCACGAGCTTTAGCTGAAATCCATTCACTGACAAACACGGATACAAAAATAACTAACAAGATCATGCTCACCTGTGCCCAACGCAGCGTATTGATCGAGGAATCTAGCTGGAGACCAATGCCACCAGCGCCTACCAAGCCCACAACAGTTGATTCACGTAAATTAATATCCCAACGGTAGATGGTCACCCCCAGGATATTGGTAATCACCTGTGGCCAGATGGCATAGCTGAGCACCTGAGCACCACTGGCTCCCGTGGATCGCACTGCCTCGACCGACTCTTCATCGATTTCTTCGATACCCTCAAACATCAGCTTACCCATAAAACCCACCGAACGCAGGGCGATGGCCAATGTGCCCGCCAGCACCCCTGGCCCCAGAATCACCACCAGTACCAAAGCCCAGATCAGGGAGTTGATGGAACGAGTGCTGACAATCGTCAACAATCCTAAGTAGCGCAGGATGGGATGAGGGGTAGTGTTGCGCGCGGCTAAAAAGGCAACGGGGACTGCAATCAAAAAAGCTAGCGCTGTGCCCAACGTAGCAATGGTAAGGGTATCCCAGAGGGAACCCCACAGCTCAGACATATAGCCAAAATTGGGCGGCACTCCACGGGAGAGCATTTCGGCTCCTTGGCGCGGCGCGTCTAAAACAAACACCCAAGTGGTGCGGTCGGCGATATACTTGCCGCAGATCACCATCAAAACGACTAAGGATAACCACAAGCCGTACTGGATCAAGGTTTCTTTTTGATTGCGTACCTGCCAGCTTCGGGTGCCGTTCTGATAAATTACGGGCATTACTGTACCTTCTTACGTATCCAACCGGAGGTCAATTCCACCCCCATCACCAAGGTAATGATAATTAAGATGATGGCGGAAGAGGTTTCGTAGTCATAGCGACGCAGGGAGGTATTGAGGGTGGAACCAATGCCGCCCGCTCCCACAATTCCCAAGATGGCCGCTTCGCGAATGTTGATGTCAAACCGATAGAGGGTGAGTCCCACCATGCGGGGTAGCACCTGTGGCACCACCGCAAACGTGATCATTTGTAGCCAAGAGGCCCCAGTGGAGCGGATGGCTTCCACCTGTTCCTCGTCGATTTCCTCGATATCTTCAGCCAGCAACTTGCTAAAAAAGCCCAAACTGCCAAAGCTGAGGGTGAGTACCCCGGCAAAGGGGCCAAAGCCAAACATCACCACAAACAAAATGGCGATGATCACCTCCTGAAAGGTGCGGGATAGGGCGATCAGTCCCCGACAGACCACATAAACTGGGGTCGGCACCATATTGCGAGCGGCACCAAACGCCACCGGTATGGCGATGATAAAGCCAATCACCGTCGAGATGGCTGCCATCGTCAGGCTCTCTAACATGCCGGTCAAGATAACGCTGCCGCGAGTGGCAAAATCTGGTTGCAAAAAGGCCAGCAGGAGACGACCACTGCGCTCGATACCCCGTTGGATCCGAGCGGGATCCAGTTCTAGCGTTGAGATGGCAAAAGCGAAGTAAATGAGACCGCCAATGATCAGCCCATAGCGGATCCAGGGGTTTTTGATCAGAGGTGGGGGCGACCATTTGCGCCCTTGCATCGTGAATGACTGCGCCATAGAGATACCTAAAATGTTTCCGATTCGCTGATCCCTGACTCAATAGCTGGCGATTTGTGCGGCTATGGGTTGCTCTTCTGAGTCATCCTGATCTTCTACTTTGTCAGGGCCAGAGGCATTCCAATCTTCTTCGCCATAAATATCGGTGAGAGCGCTATTGCTGAGGCCATTGGGGGGGCCGTCATAGACAATCTCTCCAAACCGCAGGCCCACAATCCGTTGCGCGAACATTTGAGCCAAAGCCACATCATGGATGTTGATGATCACCGATAAACCCCGCTCGGAGGCCAATTCTCGGATCAGGCGCATGATCTGGCGAGAGGTCTTGGGATCCAAGCTGGCGGTGGGCTCATCCACCAAGAGCAGCTCAGGATTTTGCAGCAGGGCGCGGGCGATCCCCACCCGTTGCCGCTGACCACCCGAAAGAGCATCGGCCCGTTTATCGGCAAAGTCTTCTAGACCAACCCGATCTAACAACCGAAAAGCCTCATCGAAAGTGGACTGGGGAAACTTGCGGAACCAGCTCTGCCAAAAGTTCACATAGCCCAACTGTCCCGACAGGATATTTTCCATCACCGTCAGGCGTTCAACCAGGGCGTATTCCTGAAAGATCATGCCGATTTTGCGGCGGGCTTGGCGCAATTGGGCAGTGTTGAGCTTGGTCAGATCGGTGCCATTGAGAATGACTTTGCCGCTGGTGGGCTCCACAAGGCGATTGATGCAGCGAATCAAAGTGCTTTTGCCTGCTCCTGACGGGCCAATCAGAGCCATCACCTGACCATCGCTAACCTCCAGATTGATCCCTTTGAGGGCCATATCTCCGGTGGGATAGCGTTTGAGCAAAGATTCGATACGCAGCATAGAAGCACCAATGCAAGAGGAACAGGGATAGGCCCAAAACCTTTAGGGGGTTTCGCCTGAGTCAAGACAAGATTATGTTTCGGGTGACAGCTTGTGTCAGCCGCTCAAAAAGGGCATTATTTAAGAATTCTCAACCATCGTAAAACAGGAACTGAAGAACTATTTCAAGTTGAGGTTAAGTAAGGTTTAAGGCTGGGTTATAAATAGGTTGAAACGTGAGAGTTAATGGTAGAAAAACAGACTCCATTATTCTTGTTGTTCAGGCTTATTGAGGCTGAAATCCCTGATTGGCATTAGAGATTGGATGTCATGAGGTCAGGTCTTTTGCTACAGGGAAGCCAATCTATGGGATCCCGACCTCGATCAAAGCCAGGAAACCCTTGGGATCGGTCTATTTCCTGCGTGAGGTGATCGAGAGCGGCACCCAGCAGAGAGGCCACAGGGATCCCGCTGTAAGGCTGGAGCGATTGCAGATCTGGGGTTTGGGCCAACTGCTTCAACTTGGCCCAGTTCAGGCTTGCCGCTTTGGGGTGCTGGTGGTGGGCCCAAGCCAGCCCTCGTCCCCAATGCCAGAGAGCTGTCTCTAGTGGAAACTGACCTGAAGGCTTGATCAGCTTGAGCAAGGGATCCCATGCCTCGAAAGAGGCCAAGATCTGGATCGGCAGGGTGCGTAATTCTGCTAACCCTGGTGCCAGTTGGTAAGCCACTACAGGGATCCTGGCCCGCACTAGATCTGCCTTCTGGAGGGCGATATCCTGCCAACCCATGCGAGTAGCTGCTGCAATCAAAACGTGCCAGTTGTGCAAGCCATAGGCCAGTGCATAAAAGCTGGGATGGTCTGGATCCGGGATCCCGTTGGGGGTAATTTCGTCAGCTCGGATGGCCTGGAGATTGACCCGATAGGCGTCTTGATAGCGACCCAAGGCGCAGTATAGATGAGAGGCCATGTGGATGAGATGACCGGATCCCGGCACCAGTGTTTCCAGTCTTTTGGCACTGGTTAAAGCACGTTCTGGCGTGGAGGAGTCTTCGAGCAGATGCACATACAGATGATTGGCCCCTGGATGATCGGGATCCTGGGCCAGAACTGATTCTAAAGTGGCCTGGATAGCAAGGGTCTGGGGCATGGCATCCCCGTTTTTTGTCCAATAATTCGACGGCGACAGATTCATCAATGCGTCGGCATAGAGAGTGGCAATATCTCCGTCAGCAGGGTATTTCTGAGTCAGTTGCCCCATAGCTGCCGCATAGACGGGATCCCGTTGGGTCTGAGGAACAAGTTGATCCCCCGATAGGTCTGGCCAATAGCGCCTATGGAGGGCTTGGATCAGCGCCTTTTCGACAGGAGTGACCTGGGGATTTTGGTGGACAATGGCTTCCGCCGTTCGCAGAGCCGCTTGGGCTGGGGGCAGAGCTTGGGATCCCATCGGGGTATTGAGGGTGGATCCCCAGGTCATGGCCACCCCCCAATAGCAGAGGGCACAGGTGGGATCCCGTTGGATAGCTTCTTCAAACGATTGACGGGCCAGCTCATGATTGAAGCCATAGAGCAGCGTCAGCCCTTGGTCAAAATAGGCTTGAGCGAGAGGATCTGGAGTGCTAATGGCATGGTGATGGGATCCCAAATGGGGTAAAAGTTCTACAGCTTGGGCGGGCAACCTGAACCACAGCCCCAGCAATAGGATCCCTAGCCAGAGACTAGCTTTCACCCGAGTTGGTTCTGACACTGAAGTAGCGGGCGCGGGGGTGATAGGTGATCAGAGCAGTGGTGGATTGTTCGGGTTCCAGTTGTTCACTGTCATCCATAACTAGGCCAATTCGATCAGCTCCCAACAGATCCAAGAGGGTGTACTGATCCTGCATATTGGGACAGGCCGGATAGCCAAAGCTATAACGGGATCCCCGATAACCCTGCTGCAAAATTTTGCGGATATCGCTGCTATCTTCGGATGCAAATCCCAGCTCGCGCCGGATGCGGGCATGGCACCATTCCGCCAAGGCTTCGGCTAATGTCACCGACAGTCCATGAAAGTAGAGATAGTCGCTATACTGATCCGCCTGGAACAACTTTTGAGCGAACTCTGTGGCTTCGGATCCCATCGTCACCGCTTGCAAAGGAAAGACATCCACCAAGCCCGTCGAGTCATCGGCAAAAAAGTCAGCGATGCAGTAGCGATTGCCAGAACTTTGGCGAGGGAAATGAAAGCGGGCCCATTCTTGGGTCGACCCCGAAAGACTGAGTCGCTCGACCGTGGGCAGTTGGTAATAGTCGGTATTTTGGGGATCCAGAGTCAGTAGATCTGGGAAACTGTCGGGCCTAAAAATCTTCAGCTCGTTGCCTTGCGATTGACAGGGATAGTAGCCATAGACCACCTGGGGGCGCAGCAATCGCTCTTCCACAATTTGAGTCTTCCAGCGCTCAATCACCGGATCAATTTGGGTGGCGATCATCTCCTCAAACTCTTCTTTGCTCTGTCCCTTAGCTTTGCGTACCTGCCACTGGCCCGCCACCAAAGCCTGTTTGTCGATATAGAAAAACACCTCCTCCCAAAGAATCTGCTCTTCCGTCAAGATTTTGGATCCCCAGAACGGCGGCACCGGACGATCAATCTCTAAGTCAATTGCCTCAGAGCGGCGGGTATCTTCCTCCGGCATAGTTGATAGAGGAATCGCCGGGATCCCTAACTCTTGCGCGGTTGAAGTGTCTGGCGTGGATTGGACTTCCGGGACTGAACCATTGGATCCATTTTGGGAGCCATTTCCATTACTGGAAGTCCCGTTGGTAGGGTCTAGGGATCCCGATTGATCTGGCTCGATCTCAGCTAAAAAGCCTTGCAAATCATCCCATTGTCCCCCCCGTTTGGCGGGCATCAGTTTGTCCATAAAATGCAGATCAGCGAAGGCATCTTTGCCATAGATGACTCTGCCTTTGTAGGTTCTTTGGCAATCCTCATGGACGAATTTGGGGGTCAGAGCTGCCCCTCCCAAGATGACGGGTACTGTAATGCCCCGCTGATTAAAAGTCTCCAAATTTTCCTTCATAAAAGCGGTGGATTTAACTAGCAATCCGCTCATGGCGATGCAGTCCACCTTATGCTGCTCAAAAGCTTCGATAATGTTGTCAATCGGCTGTTTGATGCCCAGATTAATCACCTTGTAGCCATTATTGGAGAGGATGATATCCACTAGGTTTTTGCCAATGTCATGCACATCACCTTTGACGGTGGCAATCAAGAAAGTGCCCTTGCCCGCAGCCCCCTCTGCTTTTTCCATGTGGGGTTCTAGGTGAGCCACAGCCGCCTTCATGGTCTCCGCCGATTGCAATACAAAGGGCAACTGCATTTGGCCCGACCCAAATAATTCCCCCACCACCTTCATGCCATCCAGCAAAAAGGTATTGATGATTTCCAGTGGTGGATACTGCTCCATCGCCTTATCCAGCAGGTCATTGAGGCCAATGCGCTCCCCATCAATGATGTGGCGTTTCAGCCGTTCCTCTAAAGACAGCTTGTCATCCTCACTGCGATCCCGTTGGGTACTGACCCCTTCAAATAATTGGGTCAACAGGCCCAGGGGATCATAGGTGCAGACGCCATCTTGATTAAATTGGCGATTATCGTAGATCAGATCTCGGCAGATCTGTTGATGGTCTGGCGCAATTTTGGCCAACGGCAAAATCTTGCTGGCGCTAACAATAGCTGCGTCTAATCCTGCCTCTCGGGCCTCATGCAAAAACATCGAATTGAGGGTGATCCGTGCGGCTGGGCTCAGACCAAAGGAGATATTAGAAACCCCCAGCACAATATGACAATCGGGCAAATTGGCCCGAATCTGGCGAATCGACTCAATCGTCGCCTGACCATTGGCCCGATCTTCCTCAATGCCGGTGGAAATCGGCAGAGCCAACGGATCAAAAAAGATCTCATAAGCCGGGATCCCGTACTCCACAGCTTGCCGATAGGCCCGTTGGGCGATCTGAAACTTGCGGTCAGCGGTGCGGGCCATGCCCTCTTCGTCGATGGTGCCGATGACAATGCCAGCTCCATAGGTTTTGGCGATCTCCAGCAGCTTCAAAAAGCGTTCTTCGCCATCTTCGTAGTTGGTGGAGTTGAGCAGGCATTTGCCCCCGGCCAGCTTCAGACCGGCCTCCATCTTTTGCCACTCGGTGGAGTCCAACATCAAAGGAATGGGGATCTGGGTCACCAAGCGCGACACCAACTGGTGCATATCCGCCACCCCATCGCGGCCCACATAGTCCACATTGACATCGAGAATATGGGATCCCTCCCGTACCTGTTCTTTGGCCAGCGCCACCAAGCCTTCCCAATCTTCGGCATTGAGCATCTCGCGCATCTTGCGGGATCCACTGGCATTGACCCGTTCCCCAATGATCAAAAACGAGTTGTCTTGGTCATAAAGCTGGGGAGAATAGAGGGATGCAGCGGCTCGGATCCGTTCGATCTGTCGCTGTTTGGGCCGTAGTGATTGCACGGCTTCTGCCAAAGCGGCAATGTGATCGGGGCGAGTGCCACAGCAGCCCCCCACCACCCCAACCCCCAAATCCTTAATGAAATGCTCCAGATGAAAGCGCATCTGCTCGGGGGTGAGCTTGTAGTGGGCCTGCCCCCCAACATTTTCGGGCAAACCCGCATTGGGAATACAGGAGATCACAAAGGGAGAATGTTGGGACAAATAGCGAATATGCTCCGTCATTTTGTCGGGGCCAGTGGCACAATTGAGCCCCAACACATCGATGGGATAGGGTTCCAAAATGGCCAGAGCCGCCCCAATTTCGGATCCCACCAGCATCGTGCCCTGCACTTCCATCGTCACCGACACCATCACCGGCAGTCTCGTTTCAGGGGTAAAGCCTTTTTCGGCAAAAACCTTTTGCACCGCCCCCAAAGCGGCTTTGATTTGCAGCACATCCTGACAGGTCTCGATCAAGATCAGATCGGATCCCCCATCGATCAACCCGCGCACTTGATCCTGATAGGCGGTTTGCAAGGTATCAAAGTCGATGTGCCCCAGTGTCGGCAATTTCGTCCCTGGCCCCATCGATCCGGCCACAAATCGAGGCTTGTCGGGGGTGGAGTATTGATCGGCCACTTGGCGGGCTAGAGCCGCTGCCGCTCGATTGATGTCATAGGCTTTGTCAGCAATGTCATATTCCGCCAACACCACCGAGGTGCCCCCAAAGGTATCGGTCTCGATCACATCGGCTCCCGCTGCCAAAAAGCTGGCGTGAACCTGAGCCACCGCCTCCGGCTTGGATAAAACCAAGATCTCGTTGCAGCCCTCCAACTCCGCCCCGCCAAAATCCTCAGCAGTCAGGTTTTGGGTTTGCAAGGAGGTTCCCATCGCACCGTCAAACACCAAAACACGGTTTTGCAGCTGTTGCAGAAAGAGATTGTTCATGGAGATTCAGGAGTTGCAACGATGTGGGCCGTTGTGCCTATTGTGCCATTCTCTTTGGGTTCTGTTGAGGGGCATCGGGTGAAGGCAAGCAGGATGACACTAAAATCCGGGATCCCTTCTTTTCAAAATCACCCACTCCTGTAATTCTATTGACTGACTCACCCTGAATAAGGGGTTTGAGCCGCCGGCCTGAGCTGACCAGGAGAACTAGATGTAATACATGAGTGCGCCTCGGCTGCGCTGGGCCTGTTGGTCAAACAGATCTTGCAGGCTGGTTTTTTGCAACTGGGCGATCATCAACGACTGCATGTCCTGCCACATGGAGCGCAGGGTTTCCTGTTCGGGGGGTGGGGGGGGCATCGCTATCCCGTCGCTTGGCCGCAAAGATATCCTCCCCCTCGATGGCCTGAATCACATCCAGCACCGTGATCTGCCAGGGTGCCCGCGCCAAGAGATAGCCCCCTTTGGCTCCCCGTTGGCTTTTGACCAGCCCTTGACGGCGCAGCATGGCCAAGAGTTGTTCTAAATAACGGTCGGGGATAGCCTGCTGAGCGGCGATTTCTTTGATTTGGATCACCTGCCCGTCTTTGTATCGCTGGGTCAATTCCAAAAGAGCGAGCAGGGCATATTCGCTTTTGCAGGAGAGTTCCAAGGTGCTAAAAGTCCGGTTGAGATATTGGATCACAAATCTGGGGAAGATTCGTTTTGATTATACCCCGGTTCATCGGTAGGGTTTTAGCGATAGCCCGCCGCCTGCAAGGAAAACAAATGGGCATAGCGCCCCCCCAAGGCCAGCAACTCCAGATGGGATCCCTCTTCCACGATCCGCCCCTGCTCCATGACCAGGATCCGATCCGCCATCCGCACCGTCGAAAAGCGATGGGAGATCAAGATCGCCATCTGGTCAACACTCAAGGCCCGCACCCGCTCAAAGATCTCCACCTCTGCTTCAGCATCCATTGCTGCCGTTGGCTCATCCATGACCAAGATATCGGCCCGCTGCCGCATAAAAGCCCGCGATAGAGCCATCTTTTGCCATTGCCCGCCGGAAAGTTCGGATCCCGCCTGCAACCAGCGACCCAGGGGGGTGTGATAGCCCTGTGGCATCGCCTCCACAATCGGAGCCGCCATCCCTTTGTCCGCCGCCGCCCGCCAGTGGGGTTCGTTGTCCAAAAAGTCCACATCCCCGACCCCGATATTCTCGCCAGCGGTGAATTCGTAGCGGACAAAGGTCTGAAAGATCACCCCAATCCGGCGGTGTAGCGTCTCCACATCCCAGCGTTGCAGGTCGGTGCCATCCAGCCGAATCAGACCCTTAGTAGGGGTATACATGCGGGTGAGGAGATTGATCAGGGTGGTTTTGCCAGAGCCGTTTTTGCCCACCAAGGCCAACTTTTCACCGGGTTTGAGGTGCAGCCAAATATCTTCTAGGGCAGGCTTGTCGGCGTCGGGATAGATAAAACTCACTCCCTCAAACCGGATGCCATCCCCCGGCAGGGATCCCCGTGTCACCCCATCAGCAGCAGACGAGATTGGCTCTTCTAAAAATTCGTAAAGGGTGGCCAGATAGAGGGTACTTTCGTACAAATCATTGACGGTGCTGAGCAGAGCAGATAGGGTGGTCTGCCCCTGCCGAAAGACGGTGACATACATGGTCATA
>JAAUUM010000251.1 GCA_012031565.1 Synechococcaceae cyanobacterium SM2_3_2 | reverse complement strand
GGGAGCAATCGGCCTTCGATAGAACCCATCTCTGCACTTGGAGAGTTGCCCTTGTAATCTTTTCGGGTTGGATCCTCATAGATTCAGCCACACAAGAGCCCCTCTTCCCCCCCTGGCGAGCAACCTCCACTAACCATACTTAATTTCAGAGCTGAGGGAAGGTGGGCGGAAGGGCCATCACAATCTTTCAGTGACAATTTCGGAGTCATTACACTATTTGCGGATTCAAACGACCTACGCTTTCTTGACCAGTGGCGGCTCCATCTGGGATGTGGGAACTTAGAATTTGCCCTGGCTGGGGGAAGGTACCTACCAGGGGATCCCCTGTGGGGAGAGATACCGAGCTGTGACTTTCCCTCTGTGATCGTCCTGCGCGAAGAGTACTCTTTTGCGACTGAAAAGTTTGAGTCCACACTGGAGTGTGGCCCCACCACAGATGCTGTTCAAGAGTGGGCGTTTTGTGACTTTCCAGCTGAGATCATCGAAGACTTTGATACCCCAGATAACTTTGGAAATGTTTACTGTAGATTTCTCTGAGCCGACTATATCCATTCAAGTCGCGGTTAATGCACCAGGTTGGGGGCATTGGACTCGCATGTTAGCAATTGCTGCTTATCTTCCCCACATTCGGTTTCACTTTTACAATCGCCGCCTCCGCCACCAGATCCCAGATTGGATCCATAACGTCAAACAGGTTACCACTCTAGAACCTGGCAAAGGCATTCTTTGTGAGCACGGGTGGGAGTCCGCCCATCCTTACCAGCCTCATGACTTTACCCACAGTCTTTGTATTCGAAAAATCAGCCGCCAAAATCCTGATATGGCCGGCTACGACACAATCCTGACTGTCTCCGATATCAATAGAACAGGGGATTTTCCGCCTGTCGTGCTAGAGACCCCAGCCTTACCCCAGCCTTGTGCCAGCCACATCATCGCCAGCAGTGAAAAGAAAAATCGTCAATTCTTAGCAGCGCTCTATCCCCACTATGCTCAAGAGATCGTCTTTCCCCTCACCGCCTATCGCCTTCACCTGAACCATGTGGTGGGCATAGCTGGCTACAACCTGTTTTGGGAATGTGCCTACTATAGAATCCCTTGTCAGCTCTACCGGTCGCAATGGTTCAATGATTCCCATTGGCGGCTAGATCAACTGGGGGAACATCCCATCCCATCTCTATCCCAAAATGGAGCCCCTTTGGTTGCTGAAGCCCTTTGGCAATACTTGCAAACTTGCCTTTAGCCTCTAAATGCAGTGTGAATGAAATCAAAACAAGGATCCTTGGCTAGGTTGGGCAACCTCTCTGGATGGCCAGGATCCCAATGCTCCGGGAAGTCAGAAACCTATGCTTACCCATGTCCTCGTCAATCAATTGGGCAGCTTGATGGATCCCTTCTTGTTTGCCCCGCTGCTCCCTAACCTGGATCCCTTCATTCAGGGTCTCTTCCTCCCACGTTGCTTGGCCCCCACCATCAGGACTTTAAGCAAACAGGATTGGATCCCCTTTTCATGGACAGGATTGCGAAACGGCTCTACTCCACTATCAGTCCAATGGCAGTGGTGATGTGCTGGGGATTTTCTACCCTAACTGCCTTCAGCAGCCCAGCATATCCCATCGCAGAGTTGATCTCTCTAGTGCCTTAAGGGGGGGAATCCTCTACACCTCTGCAAAAACGCTCAAACTCAGTCTCAGAGCAGGTTTGAGGGTGTAGAGGAATCCTCTGCAAAACCTCTACACCTCTACAGCATGGATCCCCTGCAAGTAGCGCATCAGTACCACCAAAAGAGCAAACGAGCTGCCCGCAGTGCTAAACGAGCCAAAGCCCAACGCCGCCAATATCTGGAACGGACTTCGTCCTACAACCTCTCCCGTCAATACTGGCAGAAAAGTCAGGTGACACCCCCCACCATCATTCCCCACGACTAAGGTTGCCCAGTGAGTATTGAGCTGCTAGTCTCTGGCGGTTCTGTATCTCCAGATTGGCAGTTTGCTTAGTCATTACCTGAGAGGATCCAGCAGTCTCTGTGCAGTGATTGGGGGCATCATCGTTGCTTCCAATACTGCCATCAGTAGCTATGGGTTTCTAATTCTTTGCCTCAGTTCTAGCCAGCTTTGGCTAGCTGCTTGGCTGATGCGAGATAGAGCACTGATAACCTATGCCGCCAGTGTGTTTCTCCTCGTGGATCTCTTGGGGGTCTACCGATGGCTTCTCTAGAAGAGGATTACAGAGCCTTTCGCATCAATGCCCCGGAGGAGATCCCTTTCTGGGTCTGGCTGATGGAGAATCCCGATAGTCCTATCCCCTTCCCCGGCCAAGTCAGCCTCAAACACCACGACCTCATCCATATCCTTCTGGGAGTGGGCGTGACTCGTGAAGAAGAAGCCCTGGTGGTGGGCTGGACGATGGGCAATGACCCTAAACTCCAAGATTGGCACATCCATTTATTTCTCTGGGTGGCCTGTACCTTTTACCCGGATCCCTATCGCTTCAGGAGACAGGACATCCCGCCGTTCTATCAGGGGTTGGAGTGGGGCAGGAAATGTCCCTATCTCAAGAAGATTGACACCATCAAGACTGCTGAGAAGGTGAGAGAAGAGTACGGGATTCCAAAGAACAAAGAGAGCCTGCGCCAAGGGTGACGAAATAGGTCACTCCCATGCCCCGCACAAAGCCAAAAGCCCAAGACAAATACCAGCTCATCACCGATAAACTGATCAGCCTGATGGAACAGGGTACTCTCCCCTGGCAGAAACCTTGGTTTGGTAATCCACCCCGCAATCTCATTGGTGGCAATGTCTACCAGGGATCCAATCCTCTCCTGCTCACCGTTCAGATGCTGGCCAGCGAACAGGCGGATCCCTACTTCATCGGCTATCACCAGGCCAAATCCCAAGGCTGGCAAGTCACCAAGGGATCCAAAGCTTCGTGGATTTTCTTCGCAGCCACAGGAACCAAAGAAGTGGAAAACGAGC
The DNA here is from genome assembly GCA_012031565.1 of Synechococcaceae cyanobacterium SM2_3_2. Taxonomy (GTDB): domain Bacteria; phylum Cyanobacteriota; class Cyanobacteriia; order Thermostichales; family Thermostichaceae; genus JAAUUM01. The sequence continues at coordinate 1,814 of JAAUUM010000251.1, read as the reverse complement.
AGGGGGAGAAACAGGAGAGCAGATACCAAATCCACAATTGGCATGGGGTCTACAACATCGCTTGCATTGATGATGGGGATGGTGGCCGACAGCTCCAGCAGTGGAAAGAGAAGTACCAGCCGACAGGAAGCACTCTCTCAGAAGCAGAGCGGGTAGGACAAGCGGAGCAGTTCATCACCAGCAGCGGAGCCAGGATCCAACATGGAGGCGATGTCGCCTGCTACTCCCCAGCCAGTGATCGCATCAACCTGCCGGACTTCTCAGCTTTCACCAGCCCCGCAGCCTATTACGCCACCGCCTTGCATGAACTCACCCACTGGACAGGGCATCCCAATCGTCTCAATAGGGAAATGAAGGGGCAATTCGACAGTCAGAGCTATGCCTACGAGGAATTGATTGCTGAACTTGGAGCAGCCTTCCTCTGCAATCAGCTTCAACTCACGCCACAAACAGAGAATCACGCCAGCTACTTAGCCCATTGGCTGACTCTGCTCAGAAAGGACAATCGACTCTTTCTCAAAGCCAGCCGGGAGGCGAGTAAAGCCAGTGATTTCCTCGATTATCTGATTGGTGATGATGACGATAACTTGCCCCCTAGTGCTGATGAGATGGCCGGTTCTATGCCAAACACCATGAGCTTGAGAGGACTGTGAAGGACAGGGCTGTGACATTGATGCGAGAAGATAAAGTCTCGCTACGCTCCCTCCAGCCCACATTCTCGACGCATCCGTGGGCTTAGACGCACTTCGCAAGATCAAGATTCGTGGCGCTGCCTTGGCTAGTTGGATCCCTGACATATGCCGCCCCCACCCCGGCACCCGCCCATGCAACAGCCGGAAACGGTAGGGGTGCGAAAGTAAAGCGGCTCTCCATCAGCTTTTCTACTCTACCTACGGGGGCAAGGGTGCTCGCTGCGCTGTGCAATACCCCTTGACTCCCTCCGGCTGGGTGAGGGTGTACTGATGGAGAAACAGCCATGCTACTGCTACTTGTTGAGCGAGTATTTCTAGATGCTCTGGTGATTGAGTTGAATGATTATGCTGCTGATGAATACTGGGCGGAAGAAAAATGGAACTCAGAGTTGGGCTGGGGGGCTTGGTAGATTTAGGGGGCTTGTCCCCCTTTTTTGATGGAGCTGATAAGTTCCCGTGGGTTCTCCTGAATCTCTAATCGCTTTGCCCCTCCCAATTAAGTTTAGAAAGAGAATAGGCTACGCAAAGAGCAGATTCCAGGAACCTTATGGAGGAGATGAAATGATTCAGTCTTACCAAAAAGAGTTCATCGGCAAAGCTAAAAAGGACTTCAAGCGTCTGCCAGAAGGCATTAAAGCAACTGTCATGGGCTATGTCAGCAGAGGCTTCTGGTTTGTGGAAGTCATTGATGACAGAAAAACCTAATGGCTCATAAAGATGGCTCAATATCACTTCATGGAAGATGAGTTGCAGAAGGGAAAAGCCAGCAAGAAAGGATGGGTTCACGAAGGGATTTACAAAGTTTTCACAAAGGATGCTCAATTAAGGCTGGCCAGAAGCACAACCATCACACCAGATGGCAAAGAAATCTACAGGAGCATCATCAAGCTATGAGACTCAAGAATCACGAAAGCCCCAGAAAGCAAGGCAGAAATATCAAGAGCAAGGCTGCAACTGCCAAGCTGCGGCAGATGAAGAAAGCTCAGAAAAGATTGGTCAGCAAACTCAGCGCCTAGTGGGATCCCTTACTTGCCGCCCTCAGCCAACCCAGATGCTCTGCTCCTTCCTCGCACCCGCACCAGGCTTGCCTCACCCCGGCACCCCACCCAATGCTGTTCTCCC
>JAAUUM010000250.1 GCA_012031565.1 Synechococcaceae cyanobacterium SM2_3_2 | reverse complement strand
TGCGTCTGTCTGAGTTAATCCAAGTCAATCGCCGCTATAGCCGTTCCATCAATTTGGAGCGGGATCTTGGGGATCCTGACAGTTTGGCGGGATATATCCCCACTGAGCGGGCGGTATCATCTCTACAAGGGATCCTGAGGGACTTTGGATCCCAGCGCAAGCGGGCACGGGCTTGGACATTGACGGGGGTGTATGGAACCGGGAAGTCGGCATTTGCTCACTTTTTGACCGCTTTGCTGGGGAAAGACGGGGATCCCATGCGTCAGCAGGCGATGGTGATTGCTTCTCGGCGGTGTTGCAGACCCTGATGCGGGCACAGGAGCCGGATGAGCTGGTGTTTGTGGGGTTGCCACAGGCGGTGGGGGTGGATTTGGATGATGCCCAGGATCCAGGAGTAGCGCGGGAGTTTGCGACAAGTCGCCGCTGGCGCGAACGGGAGCGGTTGGTGCTGGCGTTGCAGGAGATTCAGCTTTGCTATGAGCGGCTATTGGAGGAATGTCGGGGGTTGCTGTTCAGTGCGTTGGGGATTGGCTCTGAGATAGGGCAGTTGCGGGAGGATTTGCGGGTACGGGCGCGGTATTTGGTGGGGCGGGTGTTGGAGCCAGGGTTGCGGCGGTTTGTGCTGGCAGCGGTGGAGGAGTCGAAACCGGATGCTGAGTGGCTGGAGTCGGTGGTGATGGTGGTGGCGGATAAGCCTGCTGAGTCGTGGTCGGATGAGGATGTGACAGCTTTTGAGGTGAGGCTGAGTGATGTGGCGCGGCGGTTCAAGAATGTGGAGGCAGTGCAGTCAGAGATGAGGGCCAGGGATCCACAGTCAGGGTTTGAGGCGCGGCGGATTACGGTGACCCGACCGGATGGGCAAGAGACAGATGAGGTGGTCTGGACTGATGAGAGATCCCGGCGACTGATCCAGACTGAGGTGGAAAGGGTATTGAAGATTCTAAGTTGCCACAGGGCAGCATGACTTTATTGATGACTAAGTTCTAGGGATCCCATGATCGACACACTACCTGAAGCTGAGGGTCTAAACATCCCAGCTCTATCCAGACTATTTGCAAAAACCACCAACTCTTACAAGTTTGTCTTTTTTCTGTCTCTACTCGATATTCTAAATCGTCGGCACTTTGATCCCAGTGAAACAATCTCATTTCAAGAACTTATCATTGAGATGTTGGCAAATGTTTGGTATCCCCATATTTTCTTTAAGCTGTCTTTTGGCACTCAGGATAAATTAGCTCAAAAGCTGGATTCCCTTAATCTTAAAGCTGACGATTCTAAACTGAAGTCAATTGACAAAGAGAAGAGGTCTTTAAGAGAAATAATCGCCAATCAATCAGTGATATTGTATCCTTTATCAGTCGGTACGTGCCTTTTCGGTTGCTAACGGTCTTTTTTCAAGATGAGCTAGCAGGTGTTGATTCAAGTCATGAGTTTGACCAACGGATTCCAAATCTAGCTTTTGAGCTTTTCAACACACACAAGCCTCTTTATCGTTTTAATTCAGATACTTATCGAGACTGTACATCCCTTTTGATTCATCAAGACTGGGCAGATTACATCAAAACTCACTACATGATTCTTCGCGACTGGGCAGCGTGGGAATGGCTAGAGTATATGCAGAAGAGGAATCCCAGTGTACCCGCTATCTCCGTGAAACTATTCCCTCCCCAAGAGAGATCTTCTCTGTCAGATCAAACGAAATACTGGAAAGTTGTACTTGACAACACAGAATTAGCCTGCATCTATTCAGGGATCCAAATCACAAAAGAGCAGATATCTCTTGATCACTACATCCCCTGGACTTTTGTGGCACATGACCAGCTTTGGAATCTGATTCCAACCTTGCCTCAGATAAACTCATCCAAGTCTAATAATCTACCTTCAGATATTTACTTTGATAGTTTTGTGGCCATGCAGCACAAGGGGCTGACCACTTCTCAAAAAGTCTTGTCGGAGCGAATCTGGAGAAAATATACAGATGCCTACATAGCGGATCTAAAGATATCCTCTTGGACAGATTTGCTTGAGATAGAGACATTGAGAGCAGCTTATCTAAACAATTTTTAGCCTTTGCTTTCGTTAGCCAGTAGTCAAGGATTCTCTCCTAACTGGACACTTTGATAGGAGGAGCATCTTTACCTCTAGTGCAACTGAGAGCATCAATCTCGCTATCCAGGGATCCCTCAACCCACCTGTGGGTAAGGTAGGCTATGGATCGATCTTGACGTACTCCGTGTGTTGAGAGGTAAGTCGTAATGTATCCTCAGCTCCCTCGTGAAGTGGCTGACCTGCCCCCAGCGCAGGAACATCCCGTCTCACTATCCACCCAAGAGACCCGTGTCCTCCGCTATCCCCAATCTGACGTGGCTCGTCCTAGACCCTACTCCACAACCGCATCTTTTCCCTGGGGATCCCTGATGGTGGGCAGCATCATCTTGGGAGCCATTGCTGCCGGTAGTTGGCAGGTGTGGCAGGTGGTCTCACCGATGCTGGAGCCACCCCTACCCCCCGAGTTTGATCAGGCCAACGCCCCACCCCCCTTGCCCACGGTCGGATCTGGCGGTGGTAATGCCGGTGATGCCCCGCCCGCCAACGAGGAGGATCCGGCCCCCAACCAACCGTCTGTCGATGGCACGTTCGGCCCAGGATCCCGAGGTCAGGTGATTGAACCGATTGGGTTGGCTCTGCGTAGTCAGCCCAGTGGCGATGGCGCCTATCTGGGTGGGGTTGTGATGGGGGAGACAGTGACCGTGCTAGAGCTGAGCAGCGATGGTGGCTGGCAACGGGTGCGGCGAGAACTGAATGGCCAAGAGGGGTGGGTACGAAGCGGAAATCTGGGATCCACCAGTGTGCCCCCCCCTGCTCCGGTTACTTCTGCTGCCCCAGCTGCTACCCCTGCTCCACCGACTCCAGAGACCGCTAGCAGCCCTCCACCTCCCGTCGCCCAGCCCACTCTTGCCCCAGCACCTGTCACGGCAGGATCCGGGCAGCAAGGACGCGTTTTGGTTCCCATCGGGTTAGCGGTACGGGCTGCGCCGGATTCCAACTCAGCTCAAGTGGGTGGGATCCCGGTCAATGAAGTGATCACGGTTGTGGGGGAAAGCGCTGATGGCGACTGGCAGCGAGTTCGCACCGCCAATGGCATGGAAGGATGGATCCGTGCGGGCAACTTGGGGGCACCTTGAGAAGGATCTGGGTTGTGATCTCCTGCTCTTGGCCTTTCCTTTGTGGCTCCTAAAGTACGGGATCCCGGATCTGTTGCGGAAATTACGACCCGAAGTGATAGTACCCCCCAAGGGTAGGCGTGATTCGGATCCCCCTGCCAACGCTAGTCCCGGAAGGCTTATTCTAGGGGTAGCGAACAGCCTGGGCTACCCAACGGGAATGAGTTGATATGAGCTTACTGGATGATGTCAAGCAGTTCTTAGAAACCCGGCTGGAAGAGTTTTTGCGGGCTCACCCTGATCTGGAACTGCAAGCCCTGGAGGAGCAACTGCGCCAACAGGAGGCCGACGCGGTCAGGCTAATCGCTGAGGGCCGAGCGGAGGAGCAGCGGTTGCAAAAAAGTATTGTGGCCACCGCAGAAGAAATCAAAACCTGGCATCTGCGGGTGGAAAAAGCGGTGCAGGCCAATCGTACTGATCTGGCTCAAGGGGCACGGGATCGAGAAACGGCCTTACTCAGCCAGGGCAATCAACTGTGGGGCCACATGAAAGGGATCCAACAGCGAACCGCCCAAATGGAGATTTTGCAGCGGCAGATCCAGCAACGCCGCCAAGAGGTCAAGGTCAAACTTGATCAACTGCGTGCCCAGCAACGAGCTGAACAAAAGCCAGAAGAAACCTTTTCTGGCTGGAATAAGCCTTCGGATCCCTGGGATGAATTGGAGAAAAAATTTCGAGAACTCGAAGTGGATCTGGAGCTGAAAAATCTCCAGAAAAAGTCTTAACTCAACTCTTCCAAACTTCGTTTTGTGTAGATCGCAGTGTCAGCAGTTAGAGCTGAGTCATTGTAAAGCTGATCCATTGAAATGGGATACAACCCCTGTCCTTTTAGGGCAGCTTTGTGCCTTACTGCTCTATATATTCACAAACTATTCACGAATGCTCAGGGATCCCTACCCCATTTTGATTCCAAAAGCTGATCCGGCAGTGGTGAGCATTTGACCAAGCTGTTATGTTTTGCGCTGTTCGTGCTTTTTTGCTAACCCTTCAAGGTGCACCCTCCTAGCTTTTTCCTTGCGAACCTGCTGAGTTTTGCGACAGGCTCGACACAGGATGGCCTGCGTGTTGATATTGCCTTTTGCGACCTCGTACCACCATTTTTGTCGGTCTGCGGGCCAGACCTCTTCTTTGCTACATTGCCGACAAACAACCAGCCTGTCGAGGTAGAACCTAGGAAGGACACCATACGTGTTGTTGTGACTGAGTTGTTCGGGATCCGCCATCACTGCCCCTGGCGGTGGCACCACCTGTTGATCTCCTGTATCAACATTGGCGAGCCCTCTTGCTCGCTCTAGTCTCGCCTGTTCAAGCCGTTGCTGTTTCCGCTTTTGGTTTGTCATGAGACTGTAAAAATTGTGAATCTAGCCACCCAGGACAATCCCTGTGCCCGAAACCAGGGAACATTGGCTTTGCGGGCCTGAGCAAGTGCCTTCTTCGGACTACTCTTAGCAAGAGTGCTTATCTGTTCTCGCTGAGATGTCGCGCTCACTTTGATGCTTAATATGATACAGCCCTTCCCTCAGTCACTCGCTACAGTCAATACACTTTCTAAACCAGTTTCTTAATTCGCTTGCACTGACTAACCTAATGGCCATCTCGATTAACCTATCTAGTGCTTCTGCTGTCTTCG
>JAAUUM010000249.1 GCA_012031565.1 Synechococcaceae cyanobacterium SM2_3_2 | reverse complement strand
GCTATCTGCCCACTACCGCCCCTACTTGCTCAACAAAGAGGCCCAGGTCGTGACGGTTCAAGAGCTGCTGAACCAAAGAACACACTACAAAAAGCACTACGGCCCTCACCTGTTTATCCGCCCCAGTAGCGGCACCAAACCCTTTGGGGGTGGGATCTTCTCGCTAGAACATCTGGAGGGCTACGACTGGGTGCAGAGCTATTCCGGCCAGGTGCTGATCAATCACCCCTTGGCCATCCGGGCCGAGTGGCGCACCATTGTGGCCAACCGCCAAGTGATCTGCGGAGGCTGTTATGCCCCCCAACTCACCGACTACCTTCCCCCCGAAGTGATTACCTTTGTAGAATCCCTCAACATTGAGTGGGAGCCAGATCCCATCTATGTGGTAGATGTCTGCCATGCCGAAGGCCATCTGCATGTAATGGAACTAAACCCATTTAGTTGCAGCGACTACTACCGATGCCCGGTGGAACCGATTGTCACCTGGGCTAACGCCATCCCTCACCAGCGGCTAGCCTAACTCACCTGAGCCGGGATCCCTTTACTTGGAAGCCCCCCTTCCATCGAGTTCTACACTTGTAGGTCTCGAAGCCTACGCGATTGGAATGAAAGCCCAGCACTGACTCAATTAAAGGAGCTGTCAATGAGACTGAAATCTTGGGAATCCCCCCGCCGCCGGGGCCGCAACATCACCAGAAAGGCTGCCACCGCCAGGCTCAGACAGATGAAGAAGGCTCACAAACGATTAATCCAATCCCTCACTCGCTAGCCACCAGGTCAGGCTGGCTAATTAACAGTCAGCCTGCAAATCCAACACTCTAAGAGCGATATTATACATATTGTCAATGTTTTTGACGCGGCACCGTTGGCGGCATGGTCACAATTACAACGGATATTGAGTAGACATTCAAAGGAGAGCACATGTTTGAACAACCCAGAGTGCTCATCGTGGATGATGCCATGGTGATTCGGTCAATCATTCGCGCCATCCTGGCCACCCAGTTTCCCCAGTTGGAGATTATCGAGGTGGGGGATGCTAACAAGGCGGTCAAAGTATTGAAAGCCAAGGACAATATTCGTTTTGTCTACTTAGATGTGGTGCTATCGGGCATTGATGGCATCAACCTGCTCCAACTGATGGCCCTCAATCCCGAATTGAAACGACCCACCTTAGTGATGTCTGGCAATGAGGCGTTATTGCGCAACGTGCCCAGCCGCGTCCCAGGCCGACAAGATTGGTACGACTACCTCCCCAAACCCTTTGATGGGGAGACACTCCTCCAGAAAACCAAGCTGGTCACCACCCGCTATCGCAACAGTCGCAGGGCTGTGGCCTCCTAACCTCTGGGATCCAGCAACCAGCTCACTACCCGCTGCAACTCCGCCGCCAGTGGAGATGGCGCCGCCCCATGATCTCTGCCAACGTCCGGTAGTACCACAGGGATCCCTGTTTTTGGCCCGCAAACCGCTCCCAGACCGCATCCCCCATCTGGAGCTAATCCACAAGATGAACAGGGCATTGTGAATACTTATCAGCATTTGTGATCAATAAGACTGAGTCATCTACAAAGATGCTCAAGGTAGGCTGCTTTCCGCTCCTGTCAGCTCTCTTTGGGATCCCTCTCGACATCAGCTGTGCCGCGATTTCGGTTGCCAACTGTTGCTAGCCTACGCAGCCTAGAGTTCGTTACGGACTTATGAACCCAGCTACTTAGTATCTCCTTTGACACATCTTCAGAGCCGGGAGGGAAGATTGCCTGAGTCGATTTACCTTGGGGCATTTCAAGCAGATGACTCAGAGGTTTAACCTACTCTTTGGATCTTTCGTAACATAATTCCTGACCTCCTTGAACAAAAACCGAATAAAGACTGGTAACCAGCGGCCTAAGTGTGTTTAAAATATAACCAGACAGGATTGTTTTTGTCTCAGCCCAACAAGGAACCATACCTATGACTACTGGAATGCTCAACAGTGTTCTTGGCCTCTATGTCTACATGGATTTGGAGGTTAACGCTGAAGAGCAGATCTTTTGGTTGGGGTTACACTCCGACGAATTTGATGGGGACTGGAAGGCAGAGGAGTTGGGGGCTGCAACCTCCCATCTGACTCGGATGGGGGGGAGAAAACAGCCTATCTGTGGGCACAACTTCCGCCGCTTTGACTATCCTTACCTATTACAGCAATTTCCCACCCTGGATCCCTGGCTGGTAGTAGATACATTGGAGTTATCTGTCCTCGCTCGCCCTTTCAGAGGTCTCATCGGCTTAACAAAGAGTACAAGCCTAGCAGCTATGCGGGCAACAATCCGCTGGAGGACGCCTGCGCCACGCGGCGGTTGCTGGAGGATATCATCTCCGATCTCCGTGGTCTGCCCACAGAACTATTGGCGGTATATGCTCACTTTCTGACAGCAGGGAAAGATGAGGCAGCTCAAGCCTACAGTGGTTTCTTTGAAGGACTCGGGGTGCAACCGCGATCTGTGGCTCATCTGCCACCAGAGGTAACAGAGGGCATTGACAGCAATCATCTGCAAACCCTGTATGAGGGGGCAGATCACCAGAGCATCGACCAGCGGCTGTGCATCTGCGGCATCTTGGCATGGAATCGAGAGTGCAATCTGCAATCGGAACTGGAGCATCTGCTCCCCTCGCAGTGGTTACAACACTTAGCACCCTTCTCAGAGCTATTCAATCAGTTACGCCCGGTGGTGGGAGCAGAGGGATTCTCCTATCACGATTATTTGCAAGAGTTTGAGGTAACCAGCTTCCGCTCTGTGCAGGAAGAGGCAGTGGGATCCATCCTGGCGGGGGAGTGTCCCTTTGTGCTGATGGCAACAGGGGGGGGGGAAATCCCTGTGCTATCAACTGCCCGCGCTGATGTTGTCCCGTCGGCAGAAGAAACTGACGGTGGTTATCTCTCCCTTGCAAGCGTTGCAGGAGGATCAGGTGAAGGGATTGGAGGAGCGGGGATTGACCTATGGCACCTTCATCAATGGCACGCTTTCGGTGTATGAGCGATCATTTCGCCTGGAGCAGGTGCGGCTGGGGGAAAAGGATCTGCTGTATATCAGCCCTGAGCAGTTGCGCTCCATCAGTATGCGTACTTTATTGCATGAGCGTCCGCCCGCCCTATGGGTAATTGACGAGGCACACTGTATCAGCCAGTGGGGGCATGATTTTCGCCCTGACTATCGCTATGTGCCCAAGTTCATTCAAGAGCTTTATGAGGAGAAGAAGCTGCCGCTGCCTTTGCTGGCGCTGATGACCGCCACCGCCACAGTGCAGGTGAGAAAGGATATTGCCAAGCTATTTGAGCAAGCGGGACTGTCCATCAAGCGGGAGATTATTGCCTCCGGGGTACGGGAAAATCTCAGCTATCAGGTGGTACCCGTTGACCGACAGTCGAAGGAGCAAGCCATTTTAAGGGCTGTAGAAGAACAACTGGACAAGGGGGGAGCTGTCCTGGTGTACACCACCACCCGCAAGAATGCGGAGAAGATTGCTGGGCTATTGCAGCAGGCGGAGATTGAGGCACGGTTCTACCACAGCAAGATCAGCAGCCAGGACAAACAAGAGATTCTGGAGCAGTTCAAGACCAAGGAGCTGAATGTGGTGGTTGCCACATGTGCCTTCGGCATGGGCATTGATCGGGCGGATGTACGAGCGGTGCTGCACCACAGCATGAGCGCCAACCTGGAGGGATATGTGCAGGAGGCGGGACGAGCAGGACGGGATGGGCAGCCCGTCTGACTGCTATTCTCTTCTTCGACCCAGCCGACTCCGATGTCATCTTCTTTTTGCAGGGGCTGAATCAACTGCGGGAGGTGGATCTGCGGAATGTCTTCATCTCCACCCGTAATTTGCGGGACAAGCTTAAGGGCGAGGCATCAGAGGACTGGTTGTGGCTGACCCCCAATGAGATATTCCAGACCAGCGATCTGGATGAGGAGTTTGCCTCTGAGCAAGAGCAGATGGACACGAAGATTAAAGTCGCCATTCACTATCTGGAATCCTTTGGCATGGTGACTAGGGCGGAGAATCAGTCCGCCTTTGTCCAGTTTGAGTTGACCTATCCATCGGTTCAGCAGTCTCTACAAGCATTTGAGGTGTACAGCCATGAGCATCAAATAACAGAAGAGCAGGCGGAGACCTTCGAGCGTCTGATTGTCGCCCTGCATATTGCCAAAAACTATTGCCAGAGCCATTCACAGCCTTTTCCTCTGGACAGACTGAGCGACGAGGCGGGACTGAGCATCCGCGCCATTGTCAAGCGCATCCGAGAGCTACAGTTGGCGGGCATCTGTTCAGCAGAGATTCCCGTGGTCTTCCTAATCACCAAAGGGGTGAAAGGAGATGCACGCACCAATCATGAACGGCTGCGACAGATGGAAGGTGAATTACTAGCAAAGCTAGTAGAGAGTATGGGGGAGCGGCAGCAGTTCCAGCCCCGTCTCAGTCGGTTAGCAACCCTGATGGATCCAGAGGGAACCGCCAAGCTGAGTGGAGCCAAACTGCTGACTATTCTTGAGGGATGGCGGCTATTGGGATGGCTGAAGTTGAAGCAGATCAATCGGGATACGGTTTCCATTCGAGACTTGAAGGTTTCAGATCATGTGGATGCCCATACCCACTTGGTTGAGCAGTTGATAGAGCTGTTCTATGAGCCTTTTGGGAAAAAGACAGGGCGCGAATGCGGCTGGAATATGACCTAACCAAGCTGATCACAGATATCAACCAGCGCACTGCACCGCAGCACTATTCATTCGAGCAGGTGGAAAAGACCTTGCTGTGGATGTCTCACCACAAGCTGATTCGATTGGCGGATGGGGCAAACCTCTTTCAGCAGGCGATGAAAATCAAGGT
>JAAUUM010000248.1 GCA_012031565.1 Synechococcaceae cyanobacterium SM2_3_2 | reverse complement strand
ACCTCAATCAGCTCCAGGCGGCAAATTGTCACCATCATCCATGAGATAGTCACTGGCCTTACTCGCTTCCCGGCTGGCTTTCAGAAAGAGGCGATTGTCCTGCTTGAGCAGAGTCAGCCAATGGGCTAAGTAGCTGGCGTGATTCTCTGTCTGGGGAGTGAGTTCAAGCTGATTACAGAGGAAGGCGGCACCAAGTTCAGCAATCAATTCCTCGTAGGCATAGCTCTGGGATCCAAAGCTGCCGGATTGGTCACGGCTCAAGCGACTGGGATGCCCTGTCCAATGGGTGAGTTCATGCAAGGCGGTGGCGTAGTAAGCTTCTGGGCTAGTGAAGGCTGAGAAATTAGGGAGATTGATGCGGTCGCTGGCCGGGGAGTAGCAGGCGACATCTCCCCCATGCTGGATTCTGGCCCCGGTGCTGGCGATGAACTGCTCGGCTTGAGCTACCCGCTCTGCCTCTGAGATGGATGAGGTGGTTCGGTACTTCTCTGTCCACTCCTGGAGCTGGCGGCCACCATCCCCGTCGTCAATGCAGGCAATGTTGTAGACAGCGTGCCATTTGTGGATGCGGTAGCGGCTCTGTTCCTTTTCGCCCTGGTCGTTCACCACTTCTTTTGCTGCGGTGCCCGCAAAGAGGATCCATGACGCCTTGGATCCCTTGGCAACCTGCCAGCCTTGGTCTTTGGCTTGGTGATAGCCGATGAAGTAGGGATCCTGGTGCTGGTCGGCTAACATCTGCACCGTTAGAAGGAGAGGATTGGATCCCTGGTAAGGGTTGCCGCCGATGAGGTTGCGGGGTGGATTGCCAAACCAAGGCTTCTGCCAGGGTAGGGTGCCATTCTCCATCAGGGTGAGTAGTTTATCAGTGATGAGCTGGTATTTGTCTTGGGCTTGGGGACGGGTGCGTGACATGGGAGTGACCTGATTCGTCACCCTTGCCGGAGGCTTTTCTTACCCTTTCCAAATCCTCTGTTGCTGCATCACCAACCATCTATTTAGGTCAGTCTTCTTCCTTGACTTGGCCATCTGCTGACGAGCCATTTCCCTTAGATTCATCGCTTTCTCCTTCTCTCTGCATAAAAGCTGGTGACTCAAGCTAGAGCTGTCTGGCAGCTGGTAATCCGATAAGGTTGGGATCCCACTGGATCGGAGTAGATGAACAGCACCTCGTAGCATCGCTGTTGCCGAAGGGTGGGGCCATTCAAGATGACCGACTCACTGGAATTAACCGTTGCTGTCTGCCCTTGGCGTCGAGCAACCCGGAACTCCAGGATCTCCACAGTGGCTAGGGTGGAGGTTGCCACTGCAAGCTGAGTCCTGATCTGTTCCCGGCCTCGGATGACCTGTCTCTGGATCCCGATTCGGAGGGCTGCTTCAGGTAGGCCATAGGTGAAGACTTCTCCCTCTAGTTCGGGGAGGTTCTCGATGAATCCCAATCCGGCTGGAAACTCGCGGTCAGTTAGATACAAAGGGCAGCTCAAATAGTCGTTCTGACATTGCTGTTGTAGGCCCAAAGGATTGAAGTCACAGTCAAAGTCACCCGTCTGAGATAGGTAGTCACAGACTGCGTTGATGGGGGGTGGATCCGGTAGGTTCAGGTCAATTGCCTCAACTTCTTCCACGAATAAACTGGTTTGACCAACACTGGTGGGGGATTCTCCACAGGCTAGGATCCCGGTGGTTAGCAGGATAAGACTTAGGGTTTTGTAGAGCACAGCTCGTTCTAGCATACGATTTTGTGAAGATTTGGGCAGAGACTAGCAGCTCAATACTCACTGGGCAACCCTAGTCGTGGTGTTCGCGTCAGCGGTGCGGAGCACTAATGATTGCCGGGGGTATCACCTGACTTTTCTGCCAGTAGTGACGGGAGAGAGATAGGTATTTGTCGGCTATTTGTTTGAGGTATTGGCGGCGTTGGCCTTTGGCTCGTTTAGCACTGCGGGCGGCGCGTTTGCTCTTTTGGTGGTAGTGATGCGCTAGTTGCAGGGGATCCATAAGTTCAGGGAGGAAAGTAGAGTCTGTGGAGGCTGGTAGAGGGGGTCTCTATAGGCTCAAGTGCGCTTGAGGACTGGGTTTGAGGTGGATCCGTGGTGATGTAGAGGATCCCCCCCCTATAGCGAATTAGAGCGGCAGATTTGGAGCTACCTTTGCGAAGCCTGGAGGTCTGTGATTCTTGCTCTGGTGCTTTGGATCCCTTTTTTTGGGGGATGGATGGGACGTTTTGGATGCAGGGGTGTTGGTTCGACGAGCTGATGAAAGTGTGGATCCCGGAGTATGGGGTTAGTGTGGATAATCCAGAAATAGGGATCCCTGATGGTCAAAAAAGCTGATATCGGCAGCAAACGTCTTGTGAGTCTGGATCCCGAAGCTTGGATTCGTTGGGTGATGGGGAATCCACGGGTTGAGTTTGCTGAGATGCTTGATTCTGAGTTTGAGTGGGTTAGCCGTCAGGGAGATGTGTTGATTCGGGCATGGGATCCCACTATCGGTGAGTTTCTCATCGCCAATGAGCTCCAGCTGCGTTACTCATCTGAGATGCCCCGGCGCATGAGAGCTTATGCAGCGTTGGCAGAAGAGAAGTTTAAGCTGCCTGTTTACCCGGTGTTGGTGGTGATTTTGCCAGCTTCTGATAGTACAGAGGTGGTAGCAGCCTATCGCTCAGAGATCCAAGGGATCCAAGCTCGTCAGGATTATCGAGTGATTCAACTCAGTCAAGTCGATGTGGATCCTGTGTTTTCTGAGCCGATCCCATCGTTATTGCCTTTTGTGCCAATTATGAAAGGGGGGAAGTGAGGACTGTAATCCGGTTAGCTCTGAGGCAGTTGCAACAGGATCCCCTACTGGGTGAGTTGGAACCGTTGTTGGCCTTTTTTGCTAGGTTTGTGTTGGATAGCCAGTTAGTAATAGACATTATGAGGTGGGACATGGCAGTGTTGCGAGAGTCACCCTGGTATGAGGAAATTAGACAAGAAGGGATCCTCATCGGGGAGCGACAGGGAGAACAACGTGGGATTCAACTAGGCAAGCAGGAAGCCGTACCGATTTTGGCAGAGTTGGGGCTGTCAGCAGGGGAGATTGCTCAACGGCTCGATCTACCTCCTGAACGAGTGAATCAAATTTTGGGTCAGGGATCCTAGCGGGGTGGGATAGGGCGGTGTTGAGAGGGTCGTCCTGGTATGGAGAAATCAGATAAGAAGGGATCCTACAGGTAGCCCGCAACCTTTTGGCCACAGACATGGATCCCACCCAAATTGCTGCCGTCACCGGACTCACCCTAGAGCAAATCCGGCAACTGCAAAACTAGGGATCCCGAACTACTGCACCTCAAAGGATCCGATATCGACGGTGCTGTTGAAAATTCGAGGTCAATCTCGCGACCGTAGGAAAGAAAGTCTCACCAGACCTAGTGTTGGTCGAGCCACGCTTGCAAGTCATCCAGGGATCCCAATTCCAGCAAGCATTCTGCTAAGGCTTCCAGTTGTTCGACCCTCAACGAGCCAATCTGCCGTTCGAGACTAGGAGGCAGGGATCCCAACTTACGTCGAAGAATACGCAGCGTGAGGGTGGCTTCTCCGATCTGCCGTCCCTCTTGTCGTCCCTCTTGTCGCCCTTCTTGCCGTCCTTCTTTTTGTCCCTCTTGGTGGGCTTCTTGATATACCCGTGTCTGTTTCAGTTCACTCAGTCCAAACATGGCTTCTATCTCCTGGCGGCTCTTGTGGATAAACTTGTACACCATCACCGTCTTCACCAATTCTAAAACGTCCATCGGGATCCCTTGGCTTTTGGCAACCAATTCTCTTGCCCGTTGTTCGGCTTGTTTGGCAGGAGCAATGATTAATCCAATGATCGACATCAATAGGGATCCTTCGGGTGACAGCTCATCCAAATAGATGCGTGTGATTTGAGGCTCGGAGCCGAGCAAGTCGACAGGGATCCCTGGATCTAAGCTGCCATGAGGATACATCACCACGGCTTGCCAGGGTTGGGCGGGCTGATATTGCCGCAAATAGAGATAAATTTCTGCGAGAAAGCGGTAATAAAATTCGGGATCCCATTGAAACTGAACTTCTACGAAATAGAGTGGGATCCCAGATTGAGTGGGCAAAAACAGTCCATCGAGGCGAAATGCCAGTTGTTTGACTTCACGAGAAGAGAACTCGTAGCTTTGGGCTAACGCTGGATCCTGTCCCAGAATCTCAAACAAGAGTTCAGGACAGGTTTGGAAGAGTTGATAGAACAGGGTGTCGGTGCGCATCCTCTCAAACTACCCGAGGATCCCGAGCTACTGCACCTCAAAGGATCCGATATCGACGGTGGTATCGACAATCCGAGGTAAGCCCCGCTGATCG
Source organism: Synechococcaceae cyanobacterium SM2_3_2 (assembly GCA_012031565.1). Lineage (GTDB taxonomy): Bacteria > Cyanobacteriota > Cyanobacteriia > Thermostichales > Thermostichaceae > JAAUUM01. The sequence goes on along the minus strand of JAAUUM010000248.1, from coordinate 528 downwards.
GTGGTCAGAGGGTTGCCCTCTACATCCACCGCAAGTGAGTTACTACCTACATTAATAGCTGGGCTACCAGTGACAAGGGCATGGGTGAGCACAGGTTGCTGAGCGCTTGGTGCGCCTGCATTAATGGTTGTGCCATTGGCTGCCAGGGTCGTCTCTAGAACAGTGGTGATATCAGCTACATCAAGAATGTTGTTATTCGCAGCACTAAGCCCACCGGCGCCACCCGTGCCAATCAGGTTATTGGATCCCCCGCTCAAAGTGCCGCTGATGTCGTTGGCTGTAGTACCTGCGAAATTGGTGTTGCCCGCCACGATGGTGTTGTTGACAGTAAAAGTGCCGAAACCAAACCTATGGATCCCGCCGCCTGTATCGGATCGATTCAAGATAATCGTACTGTTGCTCACCGTCGCTGTGCCGGCACTGATCCCGCCGCCCAGGGATCCCGCGCTATTGTCCGCTGAGGGGTGCTGTCGCTCACCGTCGCTGTAGTGTAGGCAAAGATCCCGCCGCCCCCCCCCGTAAAAAAAT
>JAAUUM010000247.1 GCA_012031565.1 Synechococcaceae cyanobacterium SM2_3_2 | reverse complement strand
AGCGACTGGATCACCCGGCAGAAAGACGGTGTAGAGCGGGGCGAAAGTGGATCCGATGCCAAAACTCCTCGCCGCCCAGCAGTTGCAAAAGAAACTAGAGCTAATCCTGGAAGGAGAGGATCCCTACGACGTCTTTGTGCGCTGGAAGCCCCTCGATCAGCAACCCATCGGCTGGGATCCCGATCTCAACGACGGTGTCCGCCTCAACATCCGCCCCTTTATGACCGCAGACATTCTCCGCAAAAAGCCCAACATCAAGTGGAACAAAGACCGAGGCAAAAATCCACCGGGATCCCCGTGGGGCGAGGAGCGGATCAATGAGTTGCATCTCTCCTTGGCAGAGAAGATTGGGATAGAAAAGGAGCAGTAAATTACTCAGCATTCAATCAGTAGTGATTTGCCAAGGAACAGGTTCACCACGATCTTGTTTTGCATACCTTCTTAAAATCCAGTTTCTATAATAGCCATTATATTTGAAGAGATAAAGAAGCACCAATTCCAAGTACTGCTTTCCTAATCTCCATGCCTCAAAGATAGTTTTATCTTGCCTAGCTACTGAATGCAAACGTTTTAACCTTGATGGTTTTCCATGGGTCAAATTGTTTCGTATAGCTGAGATTATGCCGGCTCCAGTAGTTTTTCCAGTTGAAGTAGCGTAATTCAGGAGATCAGCAAGTTCGTTGGGAATACAATTTTGGATAGATCCACATTCTTTCAATAACTCGGATATATTGACTTCCGCAATTTTTCTGTTACTGTCATAAAAATTATTAGAGTATGTCCCATCTATATTAACCAACTTTAACCAAGCTAGACTTTCTAAAGCTGCTTGCTGTAATATAATTGACCCTCCTGTAGAAGCCACTAATTTCGATGACTCTACATGCCAAAAAATAGCTTGAGAAATTGTTGCATGACACGTAGGGCATGTCCATAGCTCCCAGAATCCTGGAAATAGATCTCTAAGTGTCTGATGATCCATGTTAAACCATCCCTGCATATCGTTCCTCCACCTATCTACTATTGGGCATTCCCAGAGTTGCCAAACATGGTTCCCATACTGATCTAGTCCCACAGGTAAAATAGGAGGACTCCAAAGCCCTCTTGTAAAGGACAAAAAGTAGTGCAGTCCACTCCATAAATCAGATGAGTTTTCATCAGAATCATAAGCTGGACAAAGTATATCTTCAGGGTCGAAATCAACATTGTCAATTCGCCTGATTCTTCCGACATGAGAAATGAAGTGACCACCCACCTCTTTTACTTGCTTTTCCAGATGCTCGAAATTCTCAACACGATCAATTGTAATTTCCCAGTGATTATTTTGTAGAATTGCTCTGCCTGTAAAATCTCTGAAGTTTACAATATGAAAAAGGATCGTTCTCACCTTAGATCCAGAACTGAGTTTGGCGGTAGACAATCTCCCCACATGAGAACTTGTTTGGGAAGGCAAATCCGATGAAAACAAATTTATTGGTATTAAAGAAGCTAGACATCCACGGTTGTTCGTTAAATCAGAAGCAGTTCTCCTAAACCAAGTAACGTCTATGGTAGCTGAATAGTTCGGTATTTGTAGACTGAATCCAGTGAGATCAAACTTTTCCGATGTGTTAGGTTTATCGAGATCAACCCTGATCTCTGGATTCGGAGACCACCTCCAAAACACCCTGCCTTCAGCACGAACCCTCTCTTCCCCCTTAACCAAAGTCATTGGCCCATGATAGAGAATGAGATTCTGATCGGGTGACTGGACTGAATAAATAGGTTTGAGTGCTGGAGGTATACTTGGTCGGCTCATATTACCCTTAGTGTAGATGTTAGCACGTTAAAATAAGTCTGATAAATCTTACCCAAATGTGGACACTAACTGTGTTCTCCTTCGTCTAACTAGATCCGGCGTATATCGATTCTTGTCATCCTGTCCCTCAAATCCAAGCCGCTCATAAACACTCCCCCCAATCCCCGGAACAATCTCCCCATCAGGCAAACGTTCGCTATCTTTGGCAAAGTAGAAAAACTCAAACTTGTTGTAGATTTCTGGCTCAAACTCCCGCCTCAGCTTCTCCTCCGATTGCTCATGGATCACAGGAGCCACAATAAAGATGCGCTCTGGCATAATCTTCTCAATCAAGTGCTCAAGATTCGTCCGCACCACACAGGCCCCAGAGATAATTGACTTCACCACGATCAGATACTTGACCCTAGCCCCCACAGGCTCCTTAAACTCTCGGATAATGGGAGCCACGTTCAGATCATCGATGTCAAACGGAGAAAACCGCTGATTCCAGAAACAAGCAAACGGCACATGACCCAGCTTGGACTCCATCTGTTTTAGGATCCCAGCCGCCAAGAAGTCAGCATCCTCAACCGTAAACGCCAGATAAACCCCAGCCTCTGGATCATCAATCTCCTCCAGCAGCCAGGATCCCATCAACTCCCCGAGCCCATACATCGCCATCCGGTAATGGATTGGATCCGTCGAGTGGTCACTCAGCAGCTCTAGTAAGTTGCCAGCTCTATCTTCATAGTGAGAATAGGTAGAAGAGTAGGATCTGCTCATGGTGACCTACAGGAGGTTTTGTAACTCATCGAACGAAGTGGGTCTCCGCTCCTTAACCCGATTCTGAAAGTAACGGAACTCAGGTCTATCACAGCTGTACATCAGGATCCCTTCCTCAAGTCCCTCACCGAACTCCCAGTGAAAGAAACCTTTGGACAATTGATATCGGAAAAGTGGAATGGAATCAAGTATCTCCTTAACATCTGGATCAATCTCCGGCTCAGGCCCTAGCAAGCGGATAAAAGTCGGACTCTGCTTCCGAACCATGTCGAGGATCTCGTCCACCGTCACCCCGGAAGAGGTATCGATAGAAGCCCAAGCGCCTAACAGCGAAGCTGCCACTGTCTCGATCTTGTCCTTAGTGGGTTTGACAGCACAGAGGTACTCCAAGCCCTGCCTAAGCACAGGCTCCTTGTCGATTACCTTACTCAGGCTAGAGTCGTAATGAAACCAAATCACCTGAGAAAAAGGCTGAATATCAACAGGGATCCCCTCCTCCAGAGACTTCTTTAGCTCCTCCGTAGAGACCACCAACCCCAGCTCTGAGTTGAACTGCTGTGAGTCATTAAGCCTTTTCTGCCCCCTAAAATCCTCAGAAATAGATTTCAGCCCGCTGCCCCATACCTGCGATGAACCGCTCTTGAGCTGGTAGTGCTGCCTCAAGTTGGCTTCCTGATGTTCAATGATCAGATCATCCACAAAAGTCAGGACTTGGCTCCAGAACAAAAACCTACGTCCTTCCTCCACCACCGCCTGGGCACATTGAGCAATTCGGCACACGGCAAAGTGATTCTCATAAGTGTTTCCTTTCTGGTTATTGCCTCCACCCCTGTGCTTATTCTTGAGGTAAGTCAGGGTCTCATCGTTAAACTGGCTCTTAATGTCTTGTTCCGAGAACATCAACCCACCACCAATAACCTTAATCCTGAATACAGAATCATCCAGGCCGGTCAAAGAAACTTTGATCCCCTAGACTCGTTAGGTAAGAATAGCAGCCGGATTGGATCCATCCCCCATGCCAGAAGCCAGGATAGCCCCCTCAGAACACAGAGATCACTCGCTTACCGTCCGGGAAGCCCTGCTCGAAGCATTGGCCAACACAGCTGCCTACAACCAGAATCATCAAGTTCCCCCTGCTGCCGTGATCTGGCCCGACAAAGAGAAGCAATGGGTACACTTAGCCCCTTTGCTACGCGCATCCCTCCCTCACTTTCTCACATTGGGAGACTATGACCCCGATCACCGCACAGGCCCTGCCATCTGGATCAAGTGTATGCTCGCTCACACGCTCCCAGAAGCCGATTGGCCAAAAACCACCATCCCAATCCTCTACCTCCCTGGAGTCAGCCGCCAGGATCTGCGCGCCGTAGACGCCTGCCCCAAACCCCTTCAACCCCTCGCCGAACTCCAATACCGGGGGATCTTCTGGAGCCAGCAAAACGGACGGGACTGGACAGTCTTCGCCTTCCTCAAATCCAAAGACAGCCTCGGTTTAGACGTAGCTCAAGACAACAACACCCTTACAGCCATGCTGGGATCCCTCTACCAGCTGGCCGATACCCCAATCACCGAGCTAAGAGGACACAGACTCGAAGCCGAAAACTTCCATGCCCTGCTCAATCCCGACCCTGTTCGCTCACTTTTGCAGTGGCTTAACGACCCCCAGGGCTGCCAATCCCAATGGGATCCCAACCAATGGAACTCCTTCTGTAGCATCTGCAAAACCTCCTACACCTTCGACCCCCAGACAGACGGAGAGATCGTAGCAGGCGAGAAACTTGGCAGTCGTCAATCCAACTGGGCCAACGTCTGGGATCGATTTGCCGAAGCTCCCAATCGTTATCCAGGGATCCCCGAACTCCTCAGGCGATCCAAACCTGACGCCCCCGATATATTCACCCTCTCCTCCTGGCCCCAAGAAAACGAAACTCAAGAGGAGAACCTGCGCAAAGATCTGACCCAACTTAGCAACGCCCCTCAATCCCAGGCCATTCAGCAAATCCACCAACTGGAATCCCAACATAGCCAACGCCGCCAGTCGATCTGGGCTGCTCTAGGCCAATCCCCCCTGGCCAACGCCATGCAGCACCTGGCCACCCTCGCCCAAGGGGTAGTAACCAATCTAGGGGGATCCACCCCCACGCAGATGGCCGAGCAATACACCTCCCAAGGCTGGAAAATTGATGCAGCAGTGCTCCAGGCCCTTTCCTCTGTAGACCGCTCCGAAGACACGGCTGCTGTTGCCAGCGCCATCCGCTCCCTCTACCTGCCCTGGCTAGAAAATGCTGCCCATCACCTCCAATCCCTCGTAAAAACCCACCACTACCCAGATCCCCCCCCTCCTCATCTCCCTCAAGATGGAGAGTGCATCCTC
>JAAUUM010000034.1 GCA_012031565.1 Synechococcaceae cyanobacterium SM2_3_2 | reverse complement strand
GAACGAAGACAGCAGAAGCACTAGATAGGTTAATCGAGATGGCCATTAGGTTAGTCAGTGCAAGCGAATTAAGAAACTGGTTTAGAAAGTGTATTGACTGTAGCGAGTGACTGAGGGAAGGGCTGTACCTGCTATAGACTGTGAAAATTCTATGTTTCTTACCGAGGGTCATAGTCATCGCTGAAGATGTTTGGTTAAGAGATTCTGAGACCTCAGCATTTCACGGTACCTAGCGTCAATCTCTGGAAGCTAATTCATGGCTGCTTGGGCTGTCTTTCCTTACAAACGGTGTGATATATTGCAAAAGTTTTTGTGATCTTCTCTCCGTACACTGGGTGGCAGCGAACGGAAGCAAGCTCATGATGCTGAGTTCGAGTTTGTCTTTCACCGCTGCACTTCACCGATATCTATCCGGGTTGGCCTAGTCGAGCTCCTCAGGGCTATTGGCTAGACTCTCAATCTCTACTGCTTCAGCCATAAACTGCACTTGATCCCCGGTAGTGAGCTTTTTTCCCCGCCGGGTTTCAATTTCGCCATTGACTTGGATCTCTCCGGCGGCGATCACCTCTTTGGCCTGTCCGCCGGATCCCACCCATCCTGCCAGCTTCAGCAGTTGATCCAGTTTGATGTAAGGGGTCAAAATCTTGAGGCGATGCATGAGAGAACGTCGATCCTAAAGTCCTAAATTTACTTTTCGTGATGTTAAAAGAGGGATCCACACACCCATGTTACGCTCTATGACATTACTGAGTTGTTAATCATTGGGATTGTTCATCTATGACCGCCATGATGCTGTTGGCTTCCTTGCCCGAAGGCTACGAGCTATTTGATCCCCTCGTGGACTTGCTGCCTATCATCCCAGTTTTGTTCTTTTTGCTGGCCTTCGTTTGGCAGGCCGCTGTTGGCTTTAAGTAAGCCGATAGACAAGTCCACTGCCTCCAGCTTGTGCCTCAGTCCTGATTATTTCCAGATTTCCACGGCTCACCTCTACCGATCGATTTAGCTCTTGTCGTTCCAGCTTGATTGGCTGGCAAGGTTAATTTGGCCTGGGGTGAGTTTTGTTTGTGTGAACATTTGCTAGAGATATCCGGCTAAAGTTGATCCTAACTGCATGGATCCTGCTAGCCTAGATCAGCGATTTTTTGATAGTTTACCTATCTGATACTTTGTCTACTTGATTGATTCGGGGATCCCCGCAGGAGCACAACGCATGGCACGCATGTATTACGATACCGACGCCAACCTTGAGATTTTGGCGGGCAAAACTGTCGCCATCATCGGTTATGGCAGCCAAGGCCATGCCCATGCCCTCAACCTGCACAACAGCGGCGTCAATGTGGTGGTGGGTCTCTACAAAGGCAGCAAATCCTGGGCCTTGGCAGAAGCAGAAGGGCTGACCGTCAAGACGGTTGAGGATGCCACTGATGTCGCTGACTGGGTGATGATCCTGTTGCCAGATGAAGTACAAAAGAGCATCTACGAAGCTCAGATCTTGCCTAACCTCAAGGCCGACAATGTGCTGTTGTTTGCCCACGGCTTCAACATCCACTTTGGCCAAATTAACCCACCCGCCGATGTCGATGTGATCATGGTGGCTCCCAAAGGGCCAGGACATTTGGTGCGCCGCACCTTTGAGCAAGGGGAAGGGGTGCCCTGCCTGTTTGCCGTCCATCAGGATGCCTCAGGCAACGCCCGCGACCGTGCCATGGCCTATGCCAAAGGGATCGGCGGCACTCGGGCTGGCATTCTGGAGACCACCTTTCGAGAAGAGACCGAAACCGATTTATTTGGTGAACAGGCTGTGCTCTGCGGTGGCCTGACTGCCTTGATCAAGTCCGGCTTCGAGACCTTGGTGGAAGCGGGCTATCAGCCAGAGTTGGCCTACTTTGAGTGCCTGCACGAGGTCAAGCTGATCGTGGACTTGATCGTGGAGGGCGGGCTAGAAAAGATGCGAAACAGCATTTCCAATACTGCCGAATATGGCGACTATACCCGTGGCCCCCGCGTGGTTACAGATGAGACTCGGGCCGAGATGCGTAAGATCTTGAGTGAGATTCAGTCGGGTCAATTTGCGCGGGACTTTATCTTGGAAAACCAAGCGGGCAAACCGGGCTTCACCGCCATCCGTCGCCGCGAAGCAGAGCACCCCATCGAGAAAGTGGGTAAGGAACTACGGGCCATGTTTAGCTGGCTGAAGAAAAAATAGGCTTGTTCAGATAGCCGAAAATCTTCATTTGTTCTCCCAAAATCATTACAATTCTCAAATCATTACAAAGGATGGCTGGATAGCTGCCCTTTGTTGTGCCCAGAGCAGGGTCGGATGACAGAGGACTTGGGATCGGGGCATGGGGGATGACGAGGTGGCGTTTAACCTTACTCTTGAACAGGCCATCGATCAGGTTTTGCCAATATCTCAGCAGCGAGGACAGGATCGATGGTTATCGGTTGGTTAGGGGCTGCTGGCGGGTTAAGCTCAAGCAGGGATCCCTGAGACCACACCCTCAACAGCAGGTCTTGTGATCCTACTATGTTGAATCTTTGGAGAGCCCTGTGAAATCTGCCAATGTCCGTCCTGAACTGCCCTCTCTGTCCTGGATCCCTTTGGTATTGGGGGCTTTGGCCCTGATTGTGGTGGCCACTGCGTTGCAATGTTTTGTGGTGGTTCCAGCGGGCACCCGTGTTGTGGTATTCAACTCCCTGTCTGGGCTGCGGCCCATTCCCCTCAATGAAGGGCTACATCTACTGCTGCCGGTGGTGGAGACCCCGATTCCCTATGACATCCGCACCCAGACTTACACGATGGCCGCTCAACGATCCGAAGGGGTGCTGCAAGCCGATGATGCCCTCAAGGTGCTGAGTGCCGATGGCCAGGAGATTTCTTTGGATGTGTCTGTGCGCTTTCGGCTCAATCCTGAACAGGTTTCCCATCTGCACCAGACCATCGGCCCCAACTATCTAGACAAGATCATCCGGCCTGAAGTCCGTACCGTCATGCGTAATGAGCTGGCCTTACACCGGGCAATTGCGGTCTTTTCAGATGAGCGAGAACAGATCCAAGAGAATGTTGAGGGCCAGCTAGCTGAGGTCTTCAATGAAAATGACCTGATCTTGCAGAATGTTCTCTTGCGGAATGTCCAATTCTCCGATCAGTTCCAGACCGCCATTGAACAAAAACAAATCGCCGAACAAGTGAAAGAACGAGAGCGTTTCCTGGTGGCTAAAGCCGAATTAGAAAAGCAGCGGGTGGTGATTTTGGCAGAAGGGGAGGCCAAGTCCATCGAATTACAGGGCAAGGTGCTGAAGGAGCATCCTGAGGTGATCCAGCTGGACTATGTGCGGAAGCTCGCTCCTGGCACCCGCGCCATCATCAGTGACCCCGATTCTCTGCTGTCCGCTCAAGGGATCCAGTCTCGATAACCCATGGCTGCTTTACCCCCTCAGGATCCCGTATCCTCTACTCAGCTGAAACCAGCCCCCGCTACAGTTGATGGTGTCGATGCGGTCAACTCGGCTCTAATTCGGCAGCGCATTGAACAGATTCGAGCCGGGATCCCTGGCCATATCCAGATCATGGCGGTCAGCAAAGGCTATGGGGTAGCCCATATCAAGGCAGCTTACGAGGCAGGTCTGCGGCATTTTGGCGAAAGCCGGATCCAGGAGGCTCAGCCTAAGATCAAGGAGCTACAGCACAGCCATCCCGATATCACCTGGCATCTGATTGGCCATCTCCAGAGCAACAAAGCCAAGGCCGCCCTAGAGCTTTTTGACTGGATCGATAGTGTTGACAGTCTCAAACTGGCTCAAGCGTTGGATCAGCGAGCACAAAATCAGCGGGCGCAAAATCTGACCAATCCTCCCGCCCTCAGCTTGCAAATCAAACTCGCTCCGGATCCAGATAAATATGGCTGGACGGAGGCTAACCTCTGGGAGCAACTGCCGGACCTGAGTCAGCTGCAAGCTCTCGCCATCCGAGGGGTGCTGACCATCTTGCCTTTAGGACTTCAGGATCCCGAGGTCGAGGCTTTGTTTCAATCGCTACCCCGCTTGGCTCAAGAGCTGTCTTTGCGTTCTGGCGGCATCATTCAACCCACAGTCATCTCTATGGGAATGTCGGGGGATTATCCCTTAGCCATCAAGGCTGGTAGCACTCAAATCCGGCTGGGCCGATCTCTTTTTGCAGATGCCTAGTGCTCAACTCTGCATGATCTGGATCAGTATTAACAATTATTTAAGAATCAAATTTAGATGTTGCAAAATGACTCTGCTGTGTGTCTATTGTTAGAGGCATTTTTGCTGCTGACGCTATCCAAAGAGGTCAATCAACCCCGAGACGTCTAGTTTGCACTAGAAGCAATAAATCAATGGTAGCAATCTGGTCAGATTCAGTTACTATGTGATGGCAAAATGCTGCCGACAATATCCTTGTCACCCCACTGACCATAGGTCATGCCACAGGTGACATTTTGGGATAGTCTCGGTAGACTCTACACGAGATTCTATGCTAGGGATGGGATCCCCACTTAAGAGCCAAAGTCCTGCTATCAGGGCTGACTCAAGGCTCATAGCGTGAAAAAAGATCCAATCGGGCCTAAGTGATCGCGTATAAAGAGGATGCCGAGTGATTGTGTCAAACTACATTGAGCCATTGAGCTGGGCTCAGAGATTGCATATCACGCTAACGCCATGTATCTGTCAACCTTAGGGATGGGGAGTTGAGTTTATGAGTGGATGGTTGTCACGAGTTCGGGATCTGGTTGGATTTAATGATCCTGTAGATGCCCTAGAGGACTATTCGGAGATGGACGGGCACGATGCCTATCAAGATCTGTATGGGGGAGACGGCCAACAAACCGCTCGCCGCTACAGTGAAGGCCCCGTCTTGACCGGCCATCCTGAGGAAGAAACTGCTGCTGACGCTCGTGATCGCTCTTGGGCCGAGTCTAGACAATTGAATAGCCGGGAGCGACGCACGGGATCCCGCGAACGGTCATTGGGTCATTCTCTAGGGAGCAACGTGATCAGTATGCCAACTGCCAATCAAATCACCAGCGAAGTAGTGGTGGTCGAGCCGCGCAGCTTTGACGAGATGGCCCAGGTGGTACAAAGCCTGCGGGAACGCAAAAGCGTGATCATGAACCTGACCTTGATGGAGCCTGCCGATGCCCAGCGGTCAGTGGACTTTGTGGCCGGGGGAACCTTTGCCATTGATGGACACCAAGAGCGCATTGGCGAAAACATCTTTTTGTTCACCCCCAGCTGTGTGGCCGTCTCCACCCCTTCCACTCGGGTGATTGATACTCCTTTGCAGCCGCTCCAGACCCCGACCCCCATCTGGTCGACTGGATATGCCGATGCTGTGGGCCAAGTGTGAGGAGTAACCGCTGGAAACACTGGGATCCGATGGGCCGATGAGCTTAGCCCTAAGCATCATTGGCGGCGGGGCGATGGGATCAGCTCTCTTGCGGGGGCTGATTCAGTCCCACCTGTATGAACCGAACCAAGTTGGACTCAGTGAGCCGAATGCCAGCCAAGCTGAGGCGCTAGCCCAAGAGTTAGGGATCCTGGTGCTCCCAGACAACCATGTGGCGGCTGAAGCAGAGATTTTGATCTTGGCCACCAAGCCGCAGGTATTTCCCACCATTGCCGCCCAGTTAGCCGCCTCAAGCTCTGATTTAATGCCTCCAGATCGGGCAGAATCTCAGTTTCCCAGTCAAAGCGTTATTTCCATCATGGCGGGAATCCGCTTACAAGAACTGACCGCAGCCTTTCCTAATCGGTCGGTGATACGGGCCATGCCCAATACACCCGCCTTGGTGGGGGCAGGGATGACGGCACTGTGTTGCAGCCCAACCGTGACCCCAGGGCAAACTGAAGCGGCGACCGCTATCTTTGAGGCAGTGGGATCCGTTTTGTGGCTGCCCGAGTCGCAGATGGATGCGGTCACCGCTCTATCGGGATCCGGGCCAGGTTATATCGCAGTCATTGCCGAAGCGCTGATCGATGGCGGCGTGCGGGTGGGGCTGGCTCGACCTGTGGCCACGCAATTGGCGATTCAAACCCTGCTGGGCACCGCCACCTTGCTGCAACAGGAGAACTTGCATCCCGCTGTGCTCAAAGATCGGGTCACCAGCCCTGGGGGCACCACCATCGCTGGCATCAATGCCCTTGAGCAGGGATCCCTGCGCGCCACCCTCATGCAGGCGGTATGGGCGGCATGGCAGCGTTCTCAAGAACTGGGGCAGCTTTGATGGGATAGGTTTTTGAGTGGGATAGGTTAAACTCAGAGCAGATTGCTTTGATACATGCTATTTCTTGAGACTTTTGCACCAATCCCATGTCGCTATCCTCCTCCCTCACTATGCGTGAACTGCCGCTCTTTCCCTTGCCTGAGGTGGTTCTGTTTCCGGGTCGGCCTCTACCGCTGCATATTTTGTAGCCACGCTATCGGATGATGATCAACTCAATCATGGAGAGCGACCGCCGCTTTGGAGTATTGTTATTTGACCCTGAAACCGGGACTCCCGCTGCTGTAGGTAGTTGTGCCGAGGTTTTGCAGGTGCAACGCCTGCCGGACGACCGGATGAACATTGTGACGCTGGGACAGCAGCGGTTTCGGGTCTTGGACTATGTGCGGCAAAAGCCATTTCGAGTTGGGCTGGTGCAATGGATTGAGGATGAGCCTACGGGTGAGGACCACACTCTGTTGATGGATGAGGTGGTGGGGCTGTTACGGGATGTGGTGCGGCTCTCTAGCAAGCTGACCGACCGCGAGATTGAACTACCCGATGAATTACCTGATACCCCAACGGAATTGTCCTATTGGATCGCCGGCAATTTTCAAGGGGCAGTGGAGGAACAGCAGTCCCTGCTAGAGTTGCAGGATACGGCAGCTCGCCTGCGGCGGGAGGGGGAGATTTTGGAGTCTACCCGCAAACATCTAGCGGCTCGGACAGTGCTGAAAGACACGTTATCTGGCACATTTTAGCCATTCATCTTAGGCATTCTAGACTGACAAGTTTGAGGCTAATCTCGACCCACACTTGGGATCCCAGACTCAACAGTTGTTTTTGAGCTGTTTTTGAGCGGGATCCCTATGGGATTTGGTGCTTGAATTAATGGAGTTGGATAGCTGTCAAATGGTGCTGGGGTGATGCTGGGGTCTGCCTAGCCGTGACTCAGCTTGTGATGTTCATTCCTATTGATTCTGTTTCCCAAGGTTTTCCCTCATGCATATAGGTGTCCCCACAGAAATCAAAGACCAAGAGTTTCGGGTGGGATTGACACCAGCGGCGGTGCGGCGACTCAACGCTGACGGTCACACCCTTTGGATCCAACAGGGAGCTGGCCAAGGAGCAGGCTTTACCGACCAAGACTATGTGCAGGCTGGGGCAAAACTAGTCGATTCTGCTGCCCTGGTCTATCAGCAAGAGATGGTGGTCAAGGTCAAGGAGCCTTTGCCTGCCGAGTATTCACTTTTGCGGCCTGACCAGATCCTGTTTACCTATCTCCATCTGGCCGCCAGCCACGACTTGACCGCTGTCCTACTGCAATCTGGAGCCACCTGTATCGCCTACGAGACGGTAGAACAGGCGGATGGATCCCTGCCGTTGCTGATGCCTATGAGTGTGATGGCGGGTCGGCTGGCGGTGCAGTTTGGGGCTCATTATCTGACTCGGCAACAGGGGGGACGGGGGGTTTTATTGGGGGGGATCCCTGGAGTGCGGCCTGGGCGCGTGGTGGTCTTGGGAGGAGGTACCGTCGGCACCGAAGCGGCCCGGATGGCGGTGGGCTTGGGAGCGCGGGTACAGATTTTGGATGTCAATGTGCGGCGGCTGACGGAGCTGGAGCTGATCTTTGGATCCCGTGTGGAATTGCTCTACAGCACCGCTCAGACCATTGAAGAGATCGTCCCAGAAGCGGATCTACTGGTGGGCGCAGTATTGGTAACAGGTCGCCGAGCACCGATCTTGGTGGATCGTGAGTTGGTCAGCCGGATGCAGCCCCGCTCGGTGATTGTGGATGTGGCAGTGGATCAGGGGGGGTGTATCGCCACCACACAGGTGACCTCCCACAGTCAGCCCGTCTATGAGGCCGAAGGGATCCTGCACTACGGCGTTCCCAATATGCCGGGGGCGGTACCTTGGACATCCACCCAAGCGTTGGTCAATTCCACCCTGCCCTATGTGGCCAGCTTAGCCAAGTGGGGCGTCAAAACAGCCCTAGAACAGGATCCCGCCTTGGCCAAAGGACTGAATGTGCAGGCGGGGAAATTGACCCATCCGGCGGTGCAAGAGGCGTTCCCGGATCTGTGAAGCCCTCACTCAGGGTAGAAAAAAGAATGAGATGGCCAGAATGGTATAGGTGGCCAACAGCAGCAAACCTTCTAGCCAGTTAGATCGACCATCACTGCTGACCGAATTGACCAACAAGACAGCCACCCCCACCGCCACCAGTTCCATGACCCGAAACTGAAAGTCCATCGGCTGATGAATCACATCTCCCACCAGCACCAAGACCGGCCCCACAAACAGGGCGATTTGGAGAGTGGATCCCAACGCCACCGAGAGGGAGAGATCCATCTTGTTTTTGAGGGCAACGGTGACTGCGGTGCCATGCTCAGCCGCATTGCCTAAGATGGGCAGCAGGATCACTCCCAAAAATAGAGGGGTGATGCCCAAATCTTCTACCACCACCTCAATGCTACCCACCAAGAACTCAGACTCTACGGCCACCAGTGCTGCCAGTCCTATGAGCACCAGTACCCAAACCCAGGATCCCACTCCCTCCTGAATCTTGAGTTTTTGGGGAATGGATCCCCGTGCATCCAAGACGGGATTAGGTTCTACGGGTTCAGGATCCTCATGCAGCTGGATCTCGTCCTCATCAATGCCGTAGAGGTAGCTGTGGGTTTTGAGGGAAAAGAGCAGGCTCAGGCCATAGACCCCAATCAACACCACCGCCACAGCGGTCGAGAGTTCTTGAATGGACAGTTCTCCCAGGGTGGGGGTTGTGGCCGCTACCAAGGTGGGCAACATCAGGGCCACCACCGCCAAGTTCATGGTGGAAGCATTGACGCGGGCGATCAGGGGCTGAAAGGTCTGTTCTTTGAATCGCAACCCGCCCAAAAACATGGCTAAACCTGCCACCAACAACAAATTGCTGATGATAGATCCGGCGATGGTGGCCTTAACCACATCAATCAGGCCCGCCCGTAAGGCCATCAGGGCGATGATCAATTCTGCGGCATTGCCGAACGTGGCGTTGAGCAGCCCCCCGACTAACGGCCCCACAGTGGCGGCCAATTCCTCCGTCACATTGCCCATAAAGCGGGCTAGAGGCAGCAGGGACAGAACCGCACAGCCAAACACCACAAGGGGATCCCAGGCTAAGAAATGCGCCACCACCGAGGTAGGTAGTGCCACCACCACTAAAACCCAGAAGGCTCGATCGATAAAAGTACCAAGCGATGAGCCAGACGAATGGGTGGCCTTAGCGCTAGAAGCAGATTCAGCAAGCGTCATAGGGGGAGCAATTGGGGTAGGGATCCAAGGGTGTTTCTATCCTAATCATGTCCTAATCATGCAGCCTGTTCAGGTAGTCAGGAAAAAGAAAGTAAGCTGGTTATCCTTCTACCTCGACAGGCCGTTGGTCGGGCACAAGCTCAGGCTGATTGGCTGCAAGGCTAGGAGCAGGCAGATTAAGGTTAGGGCCTTGGATCAAAATCCGTCGGGCAAAATAAAGGGCGGACACAAACAGGATGCTGTAGACCACCGCAAAGACGCTCAGGGATCCCAGTACATCGCTGGCTGGAATGTGGGAGGCTGCATCGGAGGTGCGAATCATGCCATACACCGTCCAGGGTTGGCGACCCACTTCCCGCACGATCCAGCCCGACTCCACCGCCAAGTAGCCCAACGGTGCCGCAACTAACCAGCCTCGCATCAACCACGTTTGTTCAGCGATGACCTGATCGGCCAATTTACCCCGCAGCCACTGGATCACACTGACCAAGACGAGGGCCACCAAGAAAAAGCCAATCCCCACCATCAGGCGAAACGAATAGTAGATCAAGGGAATCATGGGGGGGCGATCAGCAGGGGCGTATTCCTTCAATCCCAAGACGGGCTTTTGCAGAATCGGATTGAGATCCAAAATCAGCCCCAGTCCGTAGGGGACTTCTAATTCCCATGTATTGAGTTGGTTCTGGCTATCTGGCAAGGCTAGCAGTGTGTATCCAGCCGGTTCTCCAGCGGGCACGGTCTCCCATTGAGCCTCCATCGCCGCCAGTTTGGTGGGCTGATTTTCTCGCAGGTGCAGCGCACTTTCGTGGCCGATAGCGATTTGGAGGGGGGCCACGACGATGGCTGCGGCCAGAGCGATTTTGAGGGACTTGCCAAAAAATTCGGGGTGACGCTGATTCAGGACATACCAGGCACTAATGCCCCCAATCACAAACAGGGAGGTCTCCAAAGTGGCAAAAAACATGTGGGAGACACTATTCAGCATAGCCGGGTTGAAGATGGCGGCAAAGTAATCACTGACCACAAATTTGCCATCCACCATCTCTCCTCCCACAGGAGTTTGCATCCATGAATTGGCACTCAGGATCCAAAAGGTGGAAAGATTCGCCCCAAAAGCCACCATGATGGTGGAAAGATAGTGAATGAGGGGAGGGACACGATTCCAGCCGAATAGCATGATCCCCAAGAAACCCGCCTCCAGCATGAAGGCCATCGCCCCTTCAAACCCCAAAATACTGCCAAAAAAGTCTCCCACCGCCTCTGAGAAGGGTGCCCAATTGGTACCAAATTGAAATTCCATCGGTAACCCCGAAGCAACCCCAATCCCAAAATTGAGCAGATACAGTTTTGCCCAAAATCGAGCGTGGTGATAAAACTCAAGCTTTTTAGTTCTGAGCCATATTCCCTCCACCACCACCAGATAGATGCCCATACCTGTGGTGAGGACGGGCCAAAGCATATGAAAGGTGCTGGTCAGGGCAAATTGCATCCGTGACAGAATAACGGTGTCTAATAAACGTTCCATAAAATCAGGAGGGCTGCAAATGTGGGATCCCCCTGATCCTAGTCAATTTTATGAGCATTTATGAGCATGGTCGGGCCGCCACAACGCTGGAATCCCGGCGATGACCCTGCCAGAACGGGATCCCAGCTTTTCCTGAAGAATGTCTGCAAGAATGAACTGATTAGCCTTTGAGGGCACGGGTAATTGTCTTAAAAAGACCGCTGACACCGGATACCAATTCAGAGGCCAAGTGTTGAGGGGACAGATCCGGCTGAGCCGGGATCCTCTCCATCAGGGCATAGTAGTCGTCCAGCAGAAAGTGCTCACTGGGGGCAATTTGATCATCGGCCATCAGGACGTTGCCGATGGATCCCAGCAGTGCTTGCCGTTCTGCCTCATTGGATTGCAGCAAATATTGAGCCATCCACACTTCGGTCTGGGGCACTGATACCGGGGTCTCTAGCAAGTTTTTGAGATAGGCATCATGGGAGAGTCCCTCCCGTTCCAGCAGGCGATTTAGATAAGTCATTTCTCCCGGATCCAATCGACCGTCTACCCAAGCGGATCCCAGCACAATTTGCACAAGGAGTCGCCGTTTTGAGTGGGTCGGATCCGGGAGAAGGGTGGCCATAGTCAGGACTTAGCGGATGTACTCTTTCAGGACGCTGTTGCGATTGGGATGGCGCAATTTCCGCAATGCTTTGGCTTCAATCTGACGAATCCGCTCACGGGTAACGTTAAAGATTTGGCCAATTTCCTCTAGGGTCTTCATCCGGCCATCATCCAACCCGTAGCGCAGCCGTAGCACATCCCGTTCGCGGGTGGTGAGGGTATCCAGCACCCCTTCCAGATCTTCCCGCAACAGAATCTTGGCCACCCGATCCTCGGGGGTTTCGCCATCCGACTCGATAAAGTCCCCCAAGCGGGAATCCTCTTCCTTGCCGATCGGGGTCTCTAGGGAGATCGGTAACTGGGCAGACTTAGCGATGAAACGCAGTTTTTCGATGGTGATCTCCATCCGGGTGGCGATCTCTTCTTCGGTGGGCTTGCGACCCATTTCTTGCGACAGCAGCTTGGTGACCTTTTTGATGCGAGAGATGGTCTCGTACAGATGCACCGGCAAGCGGATGGTGCGGGATTGATCGGCAATGGCGCGGGTAATGGCCTGACGGATCCACCAAGTGGCATAGGTGGAGAACTTGTAGCCTTTCTCGTGATCAAATTTTTCGGCGGCTCGAATCAAACCCAGGGATCCCTCTTGGATCAAGTCCTGAAATGATAGACCCCGGTTCATGTACTTCTTGGCGATGGAGACCACCAGTCGCAGATTGGACTGTACCATCTTTTCTTTAGCGCGACGACCTCGATGCAGGCGGCGGGCAAAATCTTTCTCCGGCATCTCCACCGCTGCAGCCCAGTAGGTAACGGGCACCTCATCCGGGCTTTCCCAAAGATCGTGGGTGGTAAACACATCATCCCGAATCCGCTCTAGCTCCAGCAGATCGGCGATTTTGCGGGCTAGTTCGATCTCCTCATCAGCTCTGAGCAGCCGGATGCGGCCAATCTCTTGCAGATAGACCCGGATCGAATCGTCAGTGTAGTGCTTCTTTTTGGTGGTGGCGCGGCGGCGAGATTTGGCCTTGCCTTGGGGGGCAATCTCTTCCACATCTTCGCCATCGTCATCAGCATCATCGTCATCATCGGATCCCATGACCACATCATCATCCAGTCCAGGCACCATGACTCGGGTCAGAGTCGGCGCATCATCAGCGGCCTCTACTTCCTCTCCTTCTGCCGAAGTAGCAGCAGGATCCAACTCAGCGGTCTTTTTGCTGGCGCGTTTTCTGCCTTTGGTGGGTGTTTTCGCGTCCCGTTTGGCGCTGATATCACTCACATTGACAGGAGTGTCCGCCAAGGGGGTCAGCAATTCCTTCGCCTGAGTCATGCTGGGGATCCTCGTTAATGATCTAAATCACAGTAGGGGTGAACAAAATCGATGATGCTAGGGGGGATGAGTGAGCCGTTGGGCTTGAGATCATCTTAGAAAGGCCCCAGGAAGGCTAATCCTGAATGGCTGGTTCAGATGAGAACCCACACCATCGGAAAGTCTCATGGAAGCAACGTTGCCTTGACCGTTATCCCTTTGACTGTCGCTGAGCTTGACTGTTGCCGAACTTGACTGTCGGTGAACAATCAAAAGCGACCAAGCGATGCCGAATGAATCGGATGTTGCTGGGATCCAGATTCATAGGGGTTGAGGTAACGGGGCATGACTCTTTTGGTGGGACTCTCTTTGCGTTCTGTAGACAGGATGGTCATCCCGCCGCAATTAGCTTCAGTTGGCCTCAAGCGCAGAGCAGTCCTGTCAAAGTTGTCATCACTGACCAGGCATTGTAGCCTCGCTAACCGTAAAATCAGGAGGAAAGGGGGTTAATCACCCTAACTTTGTTCTGATTTTGTGGTTATTTGTGGCTGTAAGTTCTGATAAAGGCAGCTTGTGTAACTTCTGATGAAGAAACCACCACTGACACCTATCAACCTCAATCTATCTATCGACTTCAACTCAGTAACTTCAACTCAGTAACTTCAACTCATCAACCTCAAGTCGTTAACCTCAAGTCGTTAACATTAAGTCATCAACTTCAGGCTGCAATCTCTCTGGCCATGATGCCATCTAATTTGAGTCGCAATGCGGATCTGCAAATAGGCTGGATCGTAGCCAAGGCAAGGGATTGTAGCCATCCACACCAAAAACATCTCTCCCAAGGTAGCCCGCTGTTTCGGAAACAGCAACACCATTTTGGATGTTCGGGCAGTTTCCATACTGGAGCCTCAGCATCTCGGTTCGGGGGTATGGTAGAGCCAAATCACGTGTGGAGAGGCTGACATGATTGGCATCCTGGGGGCATTGGCGCAGGAAGTGGCCGCGCTCAAGTCTGGGATGACCGAGGTGGAGCAGGACAGCTATCTGGGCAGGACGTTTTGGCGGGGATCCCTGGCGGGCCAGTCGGTGGTGGTGGTAGAAGGCGGGGTGGGCAAAGTACGGGCCACCATCACTGCGACAGCTCTGGTCTCTCGGTATCCCTTGGCGGGGCTAATCTTTACAGGAGTGGCGGCCAGTTTGCACGATGGCCTGCGGCTGGGGGATGTGGTGCTGGCCCATCGAGCCATTGAGCATGACTTTGGCGTCGAAGATGGGGCGGGTTTTCGGCCTGGGATCGATTTTGTCCCCGGTCTAGAGGCCAAAGTGTTGGTGGCGGATCCGGCTCTGTTGCGACGGGCCCAGCAGGCTCACCAGGGATCCCAGTTGCAATCGTTGGGATCCCATCCGCCTCGGGTGTTGGAGGGTTTGGTGACATCCGGGGATATTTTTGTTGGTCATGCTACCGTTCGGGATCGGATTCGGGCCCAAACCCAAGCGGATGTGGTGGAGATGGAGGGGGCGGCGGTGCTGCGGGTGGCTCAGGATGCCGGGATCCCTTGTCTGTTGGTGCGCTCGGTCAGTGATGAGGGCAGCAGTGTGGATTTCTTGGCCCTGGTGGACAAAGTTGCCCACAATTCGGCGGAGTTGGTGCGGGTAATTTTGGCTTTTGGGATGGATTGAGGGATGATTGAGTCACCTTGGCATCACCCGCTGTGTTCTCCTCCTCATCGGCTTATCTATGGCAATTCAGACAGTTTCGATTCAACCTTTTGCAGGCCAAAAACCTGGCACCTCTGGCCTGCGCAAATCGACAGCCACCTTCCAGCAGCCTCACTATCTAGAAGCCTTTGTCCAGTCCATCTTGGATGCTGTTGGGGATCCCAAAGGGCAGACCTTGGTGGTGGGGGGGGATGGGCGCTTCTACAACCGCGAGGCGATTCAGATCATTCTCAAGATGGCAGCGGCCAATGGTCTGGGTCGGGTGCTGGTGGGCCAAAATGGCATTCTCTCCACCCCAGCTGCCTCCTGTGTGATTCGCAAAGTGAAGGCGATGGGGGGCATTATCCTATCTGCCAGCCACAATCCCGGTGGCCCTGATGGGGACTTTGGCATCAAATACAACACCGCCAATGGCGGCCCTGCCCCCGAGCCAGTCACCAATGCCATTTTCGAGAAAACACAGCAGATCAGTCAGTACCAGACGCTGGAAGCACCCGTTATCGACCTGGGATCCATCGGTACCTCCTCGATTGGGGCCATGCAGGTGATGGTGATCGACCCGGTGGAGGACTACGCCCAGTTGATGGGATCCCTGTTTGATTTTGACTTGATTCGGGACTACATCCGCAGCAGTGGCCTCCGGGTGGCGTTTGATGCCATGCACGCGGTGACAGGGCCGTATGCGCGGGTGATCTTGGAGCAGACGTTGGGCCTGCCTGCGGGTAGCGTGATCAACGGTGAACCATTGCCAGACTTTGGGGGTGGTCACCCGGATCCCAATTTGGTCTATGCCCACGATCTGGTGCAGCTGTTGTTTGGGGATAACCCCCCTGACTTTGGCGCGGCGTCGGATGGGGATGGCGACCGCAATATGATCTTGGGCCAGAATTTCTTTGTCACCCCCAGCGATAGTTTGGCGGTGATGGCGGCCAATGCTCACCTGATCCCAGCCTATCGAGATGGGTTAGCGGGGATCGCTCGTTCCATGCCCACCAGTCAGGCGGCGGATCGGGTGGCGGCGCAACTGGGTCTGCATTGTTATGAGACGCCAACGGGGTGGAAATTTTTTGGCAATTTGCTGGATGCAGGCCGGGTCACCCTCTGCGGTGAGGAGAGCTTTGGCACGGGATCCAGTCATGTGCGGGAAAAAGATGGCCTCTGGGCGGTGCTGTTTTGGCTCAATATTCTGGCGGCACGACAGGAATCGGTGGAGGCGATTGTGCAGCAGCATTGGCGCACCTTTGGCCGCAACTATTATTCTCGGCATGACTACGAAGGGGTAGACTCCGGCGCTGCTCAAGAGCTGATGGACAACCTCCAGGATGCCCTGCCGACGTTGGCGGGCAAGACGCTGGGATCCCGAACGGTGGACTATGCCGACAACTTTAGCTACACAGATCCCGTGGATGGCAGCATCAGCACCCAACAAGGGATCCGGATTGGGTTTGAGGATGGGGCGCGCATCGTCTACCGTCTGTCGGGCACCGGCACTCAGGGGGCCACGTTGCGGGTCTATCTGGAAAACTTTGAAGGGGATCCCCAGGCTCAGGGACAGGATACTCAGGAGGCGCTGGCGGACTTGATCAAGATTGCAGATCAAACTGCCCAGATTCGAGCCCGCACAGGACGCGACCAGCCGACAGTGATCACTTAGTGGATGACAAGAGATTGCCTTTATCAAGCCTCGTTTCTCAAGCCAAAGGATCCCCCATGCTTTTCGTTGGGCGGATCTGATTCAAGGCCGATCAAATCTAGGTGGGCTGAGAACTAGATCTCACGGTTCTGGCTGAGCCATTCAACCAGATCAGATGGGGATCCAAAGGTCAAAAGGTCATCCGCCAGTCTTTCCACCTGAGATAGGGAGAGGGATTGAATACGGGTGGTTAACTCTGGTTCCAGGGATCCCAGTTTGCGGTTGAGCTGCCGCAGAGCAATTTCCCGCTTGCCTTGTTGCAATCCTGCTTGGATCCCCTGTTGCAATCCCTGCTCTAGCCCCTCTTTGAGGGCTTCCTCGCGCCATTCTTGATAGATCACAGACTCTCGCATGTTCATCTCTCCCAAGATCCGCCGAATGACTTCTCGTTCTAATGCTATCCCGGCTAAGACGGCAGTTGCGGCGGTGATATCTCCTCGGATGGCAAGATCAGGAATTTGGCGGATACGGTTGGCTACAGCTCTGAGGGTTTGGGTGGGGTCAGCCTGTTGAGCCAAGGTCAGAAAAGGGAGGAGACCCCATTGCCCCTGTAAAGTGTCGGGATCTTGTTCCCACAATCGCATCACCTCAAATTCATGGCGCAGCTTGTCCGCCACAAAGGTGTCCTGATAGACCCATTCTGAGCGGGAGGGGCGCAGATAGATGATGATCTGTCGGATAGAAACCTGGGGGTAGCGGCGATAAAGCCGCACAAAATAGTCCACCATGCGAAAGGGTAGATCGGGCTTGGGCTGGGTTTGAAATTCCAGGTGAAGAATTTGGTTTGCGGATTGCAGAAAGATCAGTGAATCGGCCCGGATCGGCTCACTGGATAGCTCTGTGGGATCCAACACCGACAAAAAAACCGGCTCTCCCAACAACCACTGGGCAAACTGCTCCGGGAACCTTTCAGCCAGATATTTACAGACATTGTCGTAGGCCATCTCTTTCTGCTCTTGAGCACGGATCCTATCGTTGCAGGATGCCGCCCCCCAACAGCACATCTCCGTCATACCAAACAGCGGCTTGTCCTGGGGTGACCCCAAACTGTGGCTCGGCAAAGACAAGACGGACGGCATCATCCTCCAGAGGAATCACCGTGACAGGCACAGGAGGAGTGCGATAGCGGATTTGCACTTGGGCTTGAAACGGCCCGGTGGCTGGCTCCATTGAGACCCAGTTGAGACGACGCACCACAGCCTCTGTCTGTACCGCTTCCTCTCGGGATCCCACGATGACTCGATTCATGACGGCATCCAGACGCACCACATAGAGGGGATGCGGGGCGGCGATGCCCAATCCCTTGCGCTGGCCCACAGTGTAGTGATGGATCCCGTCGTGATGGCCTAAAACCTGCCCCTGCGTATCAACGATCTCCCCTTGGCGGAGGGGGATGTGCTGATCCAGAAACTGCTGCATGGATCCATGCGCCTCGATCAGACAGAGATCCTGGCTTTCTGGTTTATCGGCTGTTGCCAAATCGAAGACTGAGGCAAGGCGACGAGTTTCGGGCTTGGTGATCTGCCCCAACGGAAACTCCACTCGGGCCAGCACCTCTTGGCTGAGGTCATAGAGAAAGTAGGTCTGATCTTTGTGGCGATCAAGGGCTCGCAGGAGTTGGTGGCGACCCGATGCGGGATCCCAGCGTACTTGGGCATAGTGGCCCGTGGCGATTTTGGCGATGCCCAACTCTCGCTCAGCCCACTGGATCATGGGGCCAAACTTGACGGATTTGTTGCATTGGGAGCAGGGCAGGGGGGTGATGCCAGCGGCGTAGCCGGACACTAAGTAATCCACTATGTAGGTATCAAATAGATCGCGGCTGTCTACCACGTGATGCTCGATGCCCAGTTGTTCGCAGAGGCTGGCGGCATCCACAAGACCATCAGAACAGCATTGTCCTTTGCCCCGCATCAGCCACAGGGTCACCCCCACCACGTCGTAGCCCTGCTCTTGCAAGAGGGCGGCAGTGGTGGAGCTATCGACCCCTCCCGATAGTCCCACCGCGATGCGGGGGCGAGAGGTATTGAGGGATCCTGGGGTAGAAACCTCGGGGGAAGCAAGAGAGGTCATGGAGGCACTGCTCATAGTCATGGCATAGCCTTCAGCTTAACGATCCAGGGATCCTTCTGCCCACTGGGGGCTGGGGCAGTTTATTCTGAGGTTTTGGCAGGTTCTGGGGTGACGACCGATTCTCAGCCTTGGCCTTTTCTCTTAGGCCATCGGCCCAATCTGGGTCTGGCGACTTTTGTGGCTCCCACGGCCACGGTGGTGGGGTGGGTGGAGGTCAGCGTCGGGGTGACGGTTTGGTATGGGGCGGTGCTGCGGGGGGATGTGGAAAAGATCTGCCTTGGATCCCATACCAATATCCAAGATGGGGCGATTTTGCACGGGGATCCCGGTCAGCCGACGGTACTGGGATCCCATGTCACGGTGGGGCATCGGGCGGTGATTCATGGGGCACAGATCGAAGCTGGCTGCTTGATCGGCATTGGCAGCATCGTCTTGAACGGGGTCACGGTGGGATCCGGCAGCATGATTGGGGCAGGCGCGGTGGTGACCAAATCGATCCCGCCCCGGTCTTTGGTGATGGGGATCCCCGCCAAGGTGATGCGTCAAGTGTCTGAGGCGGAGGCAGAGGAGTTGATCGCCCATGCCCTGCGCTATGAGCAACTCGGCCAGCAGTATGCCCAGCGATTGCCACCCTGATCGTGATGTGATTGCCGCTGCTCGTAAGATAAAGTAGTGAGTCTCGTTCGTCGCCCCTACCATGCTGCAATCCTTGCCCGGATCCGTCATTCGCCAGCGTTTTCTGGACTTTTACGCCCAGCGGGGGCACCAGATTTTGCCCAGCGCATCGCTGATTCCTGAGGATCCCACGGTCTTGCTGACGATTGCGGGCATGTTGCCATTTAAGCCAATCTTTTTGGGGCAACGTCCAGCTCCCTGTGCGCGGGCGGCAACGGCCCAAAAGTGTGTACGCACCAATGATATTGAGAATGTGGGCCGGACGGCTCGCCACCACACCTTCTTTGAGATGCTGGGCAACTTCAGCTTTGGGGACTATTTCAAGTCAGAGGCGATTGGCTGGGCTTGGCAGCTCTGTACCGAGGTGTTTGGGTTGCCTGCAGAACGGCTGGTGGTCAGTGTGTTTCGAGAGGATGACGATGCCTTTGCCCTCTGGCGCGACCAAGTGGGGATCCCGGCCCATCGGATCCAAAGAATGGGCGAGGAGGATAACTTTTGGGCGGCGGGGCCAACCGGGCCGTGTGGGCCATGTTCTGAGATCTACTACGACTTTCATCCTGAGTTGGGGGATCAGACCCTAGATCTGGAGGATGACAGCCGATTTTTAGAGATCTATAACCTGGTGTTCATGGAGATGAACCGGGATGCGGCAGGCACTCTGACGCCACTGGCCAAGCAAAACATCGACACGGGTTTGGGGCTGGAGCGGCTGGCTCAGGTGTTGCAAGGGGTGCCCAACAACTATGAGACAGATTTGATTTTTCCCATTATTCAAACCGCCAGTGACATTGCCGGGATCCCCTACGCGACGGCCAATGAGCAGCAAAGAACCTCTCTCAAGGTGATTGGGGATCATGTGCGGGCGGTGATGCAGCTGATCTCTGATGGCGTGGCTCCCTCCAATGTGGATCGGGGCTATGTGCTGCGGCGACTCATTCGGCGGGTGGTGCGGCATGGCCGGGTGCTGGGGATCCATGACCCTTTTACCCCGGAGGTGCTGAAGACGGCGATCCAGCTAGCGGGGGAGGCTTTCCCAGCCGTGCAAGACAATGCCGCTCGGATCGAAGCCGAGTTAAGCCGTGAGGAAATGCAGTTTCTCTCCACCTTAGAGCGGGGAGAAAAGCTACTGGTGGAGGTGATGGAGAAGGCGGGATCCGCTCGTCTGATCAGTGGCGAGGATGCCTTTGAGCTGTACGACACCTTTGGTTTCCCGCTGGAGCTGACCCAGGAGATCGCGGCAGAAAAAGGGTTTGAGGTGGATCTGGTCGGGTTTGAGCAGCAGATGGAGGCCCAGCGGCAACGCTCCAAGGCCGCCCACCACACCATCGACCTCACCGCCCAGGGATCCCTAGAAACCATCTCCCACCAGGTCAAGGCCACCGATTTTTTGGGCTACACCCAGCCCAGCAGCCGTTCGCAGGTGATGGCCATTTTGGTGGAGGGAACCCTAGCCCAGTCCGCCACAGCGGGACAATCGGTGCAGGTGATTCTGGATCAGACCCCCTTCTATGCCGAATCGGGCGGGCAGATTGGGGATCGGGGCTACCTGTCAGGTGGGGATCTACTGCTGCGGGTGGAGGATGTGCAAAAGCAAGCGGATCGATTTATCCATGTGGGGCGAGTGGAACGGGGATCCCTAGCGGTGGGGGATCAGGTCTCGGCTCAGATCGATGTCTCCTGTCGGCGGCGAGTCCAGGCCAATCACACCGCCACTCACCTGTTGCAAGCGGCCCTGAAGCAGATTGTCGATCCATCGGTGGCCCAGGCGGGATCCCTGGTGGCATTGGATCGGCTACGGTTTGATTTCAGCTCCCCCCGCGCCGTCAGTGCCGAGGAACTGGAGCAGGTCGAGGCCCAGATCAACCGCTGGATTGGCGAAGGGCATGTGGCGGATGTGGAGGTGATGCCCATCACTGAGGCCAAGGCCAAAGGAGCCACCGCCATGTTTGGGGAGAAATATGGGGATGTGGTGCGGGTGATCGACTTTCCGGGCGTCTCGATGGAACTGTGCGGTGGTACCCATGTCACCAACACCGCTGAGATTGGCCTGTTCAAGATCATCTCGGAGGCGGGCATCTCCGCTGGGGTACGGCGGATCGAGGCGGTGGCAGGAGCGGCGGCTCTCGACTATCTCAACGAACGGGATCAGGTGGTTAAAGCCCTGACCGCTCAGTTTAAGGTCAAGCCCGCTGAGTTGGTGGAGCGGATCCAAGGATTGCAAACCGAGCTAAAAATGCTGCAAAAAGAGCTGGAGACCACCCGCGCCCAAGCAGCCCTGGCTCAGGCAGATGCCCTCTTGACCCAGGCGGAGACCCTCGGCGATCTGAAGCTGTTGGTGGCCGACTTGGGGACAGCGGATCCTGAAGCACTCAAAGCCGCTGCCGAACATCTGTTAGCCAAGCTGGGAGAAGGAGCTGTGGTACTGGGATCCATCCCTGAGGCCGAGAAAGTCAGTCTGGTGGCAGCTTTTAGCCCCCAAGTCCAGGCCAAAGGCCCAAAAGCGGGATCCTTTATCGGCAGCATTGCCAAACTGACGGGTGGCGGCGGTGGCGGACGGCCCAACCTGGCTCAAGCGGGAGGACGACAACCCGAAGCTTTGCCAGCCGCTTTGCAGTCAGCGCTGGAGCAGTTACGGCTAGCCTTGGGATCCTGAGATCCTAAACTTCCGCTCTGGACAGGCATCAATAGGCTCAAATATCTTTCCCCATAAACACGCTCAAGGAGGGATCGCCGTAGCTCCCAAACGGGGTGGTCTGTCTATAACCAGCTTTGGCGTACAAAGAGATCGCTTCCGGTTGCCGTGGCCCTGTTTCTAAAACCACTCGGCTGGCTCCCAATTTCTTAGCCTCTGCCTCTAGGGTAGCCAAGATTTGGGATCCCAGTCCCATGCCGCGTGCACTGGGCACCACATAGATGCGCTTGATCTCCGCCGTGCCAGCCTCTATCAATCGCACCGCTCCACATCCCAGCGGCTGATCCTGCCCATAGACCACCAGAAAAGCACCTCGCCCTTCGCTTACCTCGTCATGCTCCAAATGAAAATGGGTTTCGATGCCATCTTCGGGATAGCGTTTCAAGATCTCAGCATTTAGCTCACCCATCAAGGCCTGAGCCGTCTTGGTGGTGATGGATTCCCGCCGAATCTCACAATATTGCGCGTTCACTCCCGCCTCAACTCCTTAGACGTTCCGCTCTCAGTTCTCAGTTATGAGGTAACTTATCCGGCAAAGTTGTCATAGGCGGCACCCTATCCAAAGTTATTGAGATATTCAGATCCTGAGCGATGTCGAATCTTTATCGAATCACAGGTTGCCCGCGATACATCAAGACCGGCTGTGTCGGTGGGGCGGTCTTTGGCTTTGTTGCAACTGGCTGAGCCTCTGACTCCAAGGTAGTGGGGGGCTCGGTTGAAGGGCTTGTCATGTCATGCTTGGCCAAGAGATTCATCCCCTTGAGAGCTGCCATCATCCGCTCTCGATCAATGGGCAATTCCCAGTTCACAGCCTCCGCAATTTGGGTCAAGCACTGCTCCACCTGAACGGGATCCCGGGGGGTAGGAATCAGCTCTGCTGCCCCTTGATAGACGGCCCAACGTCGCTCTGCCTCTGTCGTCTCACGCTGGGGGGGATGAATCAATACGATTTTGGTCTGGGGGTACATTGTGCGACACTCCCGGCAAAATCCATAGGGATTAAAGTTGTTGCCCAATGCCATGTCGATAAGCACCACGTTGGGCTGATGACTCTCGATCAGAGCTAACAAATCATCTTGAGCTTGTTCAATGACTGTTCGATGTCTTTGGGAGCGAACGATCTGCTGCCAGAACTGAGCATACTTATCCCGCTGTTGCAGGATCAAAACGGTTTGGCGAGCTTGAATAGGCTGAAAGTCCTGTTGAACCCCCAAAGACTCAGACTGCTGTTCGTACTCCATCTTGCTAAAACCGTTTCTTATTAGAATGTGTTTGAATCTGATCTGTCGTAAACTTAATTAGCAATTCTACAGCATTTCTCTTGGGGGGTTCTGCGAATAATTTCTAGGCTATTGATGATAATTTTATCTTTTGTTTATCCGTGTATACTCTTAAGTATGGTCTTTCTCAGCAATCTTATGCACGGCTATACAGGTTAAATACTCATAAGTTTTACTCTTTCCACGCGCCGCAGTACGGATCCCATTACTGTTACTTTTTGGGTCTCATTTATAAATCTCTTTCATGATGGTATCTGGCCTGATGAAACCAGATCCAAAGTTGTATTTAAGTTGTATTTAATGTAACAAAATTAAAGGACATCAAAATAAAGCACCCAACTTAATAGTTGGGAGTAAACGTGAGCTGTCCTGACTTTGTTTGGCTAGATTAAGCGATGCCCATGATGAGATGGCTGTCGCCTTCATACCCCATCACAGCCTGATTCTTGATGCAGCACTGATTATTTGATGTCTACATACCCTGTTAGTGCCCCCATCACATGCCCATTGGGGCTATCTCACCACAGGCCGACCGCGATACATCAAAGGGGGTTGAGAGGGTGGCGGAGGGGACGGGGGATCCTGTTTGACTGTGGCTGGCTCGGAGGTGCTTTGCTCGGGCGCGGAGATGGGCGGTATGGTGTCTCCAGATTTAGGGATCCAGTCCAGGGTTTGGAGCGCGTCGACCAGTTCTTCTTGCAGAACAGCCAAGTCCCAATTTGCCGCTTGATAGAGTTGGCTCAGGCATTTTTCTAGCTGACTGGGATCCTTGGGGGTGGTGATCAATTCAGCAGCCCCTTGGTAAAAAGCCCAGCGGCGCTCTGCCTCCTGCACCTCACGCTGAGGGGGATGGGTCAAGATCACCTTGATCTGAGGAAACTGATCCCGACAATCCCGACACAGGGCATAGGGGTTGAATTTGGCGATCGACATATCCACTAAAACCATATCCGGCAGATGCTGACCAATCAGGGCCAGTAGATCCTGTTGAGGAGATTCTGTTAGAACAATGTGCCCTTGTAACCCTAAAACCTGCTGCCAAAATTGGGCGTGTTGCACTTGGTCTTGGATAACCAGGATGCTCTTGATTCGGCTCTGTCGCCCCTCTGAAAATAACTCAGCCTGTTGATCTGATGCCATCGCGTTGGATCCACTGGATTGGACTGAGGCAAAGGGTCGTTGTGTCCGATCAGTTTGCATTCTACGAGGAGGATTGGGGGAACTAGAGTGGTCTGCCACAAAAGAGGGCTTCCACTGCTGTGGTTGGGTCAGCATCGGCTTGGGGGGAATGTTGGATGGAAGGGACAACGGTTGGACTCGTTCCCTTTTGGTTGGAGCGAGTGCGGCGTCATTAGAATTCATGAGTGACTCCACATGGTTTTGGCAACGGGGGATGACGGGTTACCAACTCGTCTCTGCTTTTTGATCACAATATTTTTTGATCACAATTCATTCAGAGGCCATTTGCTGAGCAATCTATCTATCTATTGGCCTGAACCCTATTGGCTTGAGCAACCCTTTGATTAGCTGATTGAGCCATCCATTCAGAACCTTCCCGAGTAGGATAACCCCCTGGTAGATAAATCGGTGCTATATGAATTTGCTCTGTCACCACTCCACCACCAAGCTAAATAAAGAATTGAAACTGAATGTAAAAGATAAATTAGCACTGCGGTCACAATCGAAAAGCAATCTTAGCTACATCTACGGTTGATTTTTGCTGGTAATGCTCTGTTCAGACCTAGGATC
>JAAUUM010000246.1 GCA_012031565.1 Synechococcaceae cyanobacterium SM2_3_2 | reverse complement strand
GGTCGTCAGATGTCCTCGCTGTGCCCAGGGCACCAATTGACCCAGCCAGGCGTTCAAGGCATTGTAAAGGGGGGAGTTTTTTTCACTGCGTTCTACGGTTTTGAGTGGTATCTAAGCTTAGAACGCTGGCTCCCCCTTTATCTCTTCAATCTCCAAAACTACCGCATAGCAAGGTACACAGCTATCTGTAACCAGCTTTTGTCAGTCAATCAGGGTGTAGTGAGAGCGATAGAATTGGCGGCGAGGCACATGCAGGTACACCAAGGGGCCAAAAAAAAGGGGCCAAAAAAGAGAGATCATCTTAGCACAAGGATAGGACGATTCTGGTGAATCTTGGCAATAATCTGTCCACAATGAGCGCAATCTATCTCGTCAGAGGTGAGAGCCAGTTTGAGAACAACCTGGTGTTCTAACTCAATAAACTCTTGAATCTGAACTCCAGGAAAACCCAATAATTTTTCAAGAGAAACCATCACTCAGCGCAAAAATCAGTATCTCATTATACCATCGACACCGTAAAGTTAGGAGAGCCGATCAGTACATCTCTGAAACACTACCTCAAATCAAGGACTTCCTTGTTACGCTTCCTAAACCTGAGTATGTACCTTTTGTGCTTCTAAACCCACTATCTTACCAAGCCTTGGAAGGGTTTGTAGCAAAGCCATCCTTCAAAATTAATTTCACTCAGCCGTTATAAAGCTGTAAGTATACGCCGTCAGCCTAACCATTCGGGTCGGGTACAACCCGGGTACAACAGATTGACCTAAGCCCGTTGTGGGATGTCCAAGGGATAGGCAACCGCTGACCCGAGCTGGTACTCTGTCGATTCGTCCATCTCTGGCCTGGTGACGGGCGCATAGCCTCAAACAGCATGACTCATCCAGGGATCCCTGCTTCTCTCTCCGCAAAAGCGTAGGGAACAACACTCGCTGACGCAGAGGAGAATGCTATTGTGGCAGGCTATTCTGGCGTTTCAATCGGGTTTGATAGATCTATGAACCTGTTTAGGTACAGATTGAGGTCAGGAACCAAAATCAAGTCCTCTCAGGCACAGCCAGATGCAGCAAATGCTGGAAAAACAGCCTTTGAACAAGGATCCAAATCAACTGGCTAAACTTAAAAAGAGAATCTTGGGAGTGACTGAATCATGAAGCGCGCGATCTCTGTCAATGTGGCAATCACATCTCTTGTGTCTGTTATGGCCATGAGCTTGGTGGCAATCCCCGCTAGGGCCAATCCCGACGCAGGCACCGAGTACACCTGGGTCGCTCAGTCCTCCTTACCCCCCGGAGAAGGGTGGATCCCGGTCTCTCCCGCTCAACCCCAGTCAGCTCCAGTGCAGCAGTTGCCCCCCCCTCAGCCGATTCAATCCTTTCCCTACCAATCGTTTCCTCAATCCCAACCTATCCAGGCTCAACCGACTCAGCAGGATTTTAATCTGCAAACCACCCTGCTCTTGCGCTCTGGCGACCTGATTATGGCCAGCTATGGGTCTAGTGAGCGGCTCTTTGTGGCTCCCGGCGAAACTGTCCCCCTCAACGTGGTGCTGGATACTCCTTTGCGGGATGCCCAAGGCAACATGGTGGTGCCTGCTGGATCCATCCTTGAGGGCCAATTTCAGCCCGTCAGTGGGGGCACCCAATTTGTCAGTCGGGCGGTGACTGTGAACGGCCAATCCTATCCGCTTTATGCCCAGAGTGCCGTCGTTCCCCTGCAAAAGGATCCCCGTCAAACATCGGGTGAAGCCATTGTGCAAGATGCCCTGATCGGTGCAGCAGCAGGGGCTGTCTTGAGTGGCATCTTTGGCAGTCGTGTCATCTCAACTGAGCGGGTGTTGGGGGGCGCTGCTGCCGGAGCCGTGCTGGGTAATGTGACCGCCCCAGAGGTGGCCATTTTGGAACCCGGTGTCCCCCTTAATTTGACGGTGCTGCAAGATTTTCAGCCTGCGGTGCGCTGAGGATCCCTGCTGGCGACCCTATTTGCCCCAACTGTTTCTTTCATCCTAGACTCAATTCCATAGGTGTATCTCTATGAATCTCTACCCTGTCAAAGCTTTTACTCTACTGGCTGGAATTGCCGCCGCTACCTTGATGGCGGTTACTCCTGCTCAGGCTGAAGACTCTCGCCGGATCCCACCGGATCCCAATGTCAGCTTGCAGGGTTTTTTCTGCCGTAATGTCAATCCATACGACGAAGAAACCACCGTTATCTGCCGTGGTCGGGCCAACCGCAATGATGTCCGTTATTTCTATGCCTATCGCGGCCCTGGGGGCGAGCTTTACTATCGAGATAGCATCACGGGCCAAACCCTGGCGGCAGGTTCACAGGGATCCAATCGGGTCTCTCCCATCCCAGGCATCTTCCAGGTCAATCCTGGCAACGGCACTGGTGGCACCCGGATTATCCCGATCAACCCTGGATCCGGCAGTGGCAGCGGGGGCGTCCAAATCATTCCCAACAACCCAACCAATCCAGGTAGCGGTGGCGGCATCCAAGTTGTGCCAGTTAATCCAGGTTCTGGCACCGTCTCCAGCCCTGACACTCCGGGCCAAGGGGTGATCATCATCAGGCCCTAAGCGAGATTCCGATCTGAAAAAATGGGCAAACAAGAAGAGGGATCCCCGTCCTGATCACCATGGCCCTGGCTTGAGATCGCCTCATCTAGGGGCTTCTTTATAAGGGCTTCTTTGTTATTGGTAGTCGGGCAATAGTAGCGGGGACGATAAAATCAAGCCTGATCACTCTCAGGGATCCCGATGCAAAGCTGTCTGCTTGAGGCTCATGCCAAGGTCAATTTTTATCTTGAAATCTGTGGCCAGCGACCGGATGGATTTCATACTGTTCGGATGATCTTGCAGAGCATTGCCCTCTCCGACACCATTCATCTGCGGCCCCATAGCTCCGGGATCCTGATTCGCTGCGACCATCCCCAGGTGCCCTTGGATGCCACCAATCTGGCCTATCGAGCCGCCCAGCTGTTACAGGTCAATTATGGGATCCACCGAGGGATCGAAATCGAGATCCACAAGCGGATCCCGGTGGCAGCCGGTCTGGCAGGTGGCTCGGCCAATGCGGCGGCGGTGTTGGTGGGGCTCAATCAAATCTGGGGCTTGGGGTTGACGCAGGGGGAATTGGCCACCGTGGGGGCGCAGCTGGGATCCGATGTGCCGTTTTGTATTGCGGGGGGCACCCAATTGGCCCAAGGACGGGGGGAAAAACTAGAACCACTGCCCTCTCTGGACGGGATCCCCATCCTGTTGGCCAAACCCAAAGATCTGGGCATCTCCACCGCTTGGGCCTACCGCACCTATCACGATTTTGAGCGGGCCGTGCGGGATGAAACCGGCTTGCCCGAGTTGATCCGAGGCATCGAGAGCCACGACACTTGCCAAATTGCCCAGCATCTCAGCAATGATCTGGAAGGCCCGGTATTGGCCCACCACCCCTTGATCGCCCAGCTCAAACAGAGTCAAGGTCAGGCTGGAGCCTTGGGATCCCTGATGTCCGGCTCTGGGTCAACGGTGTTTGGCCTCTGGGAGTCGGTGGCGGCGGCAACCTCAGCCCTACCCAGTTTGGTAGCGGCTTACCCCACCGTTGATTTTTGGGTCACCACCACCGCACCTTCCGGCATCACCCTAGAGTTGGATGAGCACTAGACTAGACAAGCTAGATCTCCTCTAGGATGCGAAACTGGACGTGGTTGATGGCCAATTGCCCTAAGGACACATCATCGCGGTTGATGGTCTCAAACGGGATCCCTTTGGCGATCTCAGCATGAGTCCAGCTCAGCCCCATAAAGTAGCGTTGGGGATGGGGGCCGTCCCCCAGATCATCGACATTGGATTCCATCGGCACCCAGCCAAAACCCGGCAGATAGAACTCGATCCAGACATGGTTGTATTGGGCGTAGAGGGGCACCCCTTTTAGCTCAGGCTGGGGGGGACATTTGTAGCGGCCCACCGTCCGACAGGCGATGCCATTGAGACGAGCCAAGGCCAACAGCACGCCTACATATTCTCCACAGGAGCCAATGCCTCGGGTCAACACCAGATCCGGTGGATCGATGCGAGGGGTGACCCGATAGGAGAGTTTGTCATAGACATAACGGCGGATATTGCTCATCTTCCGCAGGAGGTTGGTTTCCGTCCCAATTGCCTCATGGGCAGCAGCCTTGACCAGCGGATGATCCATGGCCAGTTCGTCATCATCAACCAGGTATAGACGGGCCAAGTCGGGGGACAACCGAGCATTTTCCACATCGGCAGGGGTGATCAGATATTTGATGTTGTAGAGATCCAGCACCGCCCGCCAGCCAAATAAGCGGGAAGTCTGAGGTTGCAGGGATCCGAGGCTATAGACCGCCACCGACTGATCCTGTTCTGTTTCCAGACGAAAGGGCTGTCCCAAGGGCATCACAGACCGCACCACTTGACGGCGACTGTTCACCGGCAAGGCGATGCGCCATTCCAATCCCAACAGATCACGGGGTTCTTCCTGATCCACCTCTTCGAGATAGGTCATTTCCACCCGATAGCCACCAGACAGGGTGTAGAAGGCCCGATCACCAGCAGCCCAATCGAGGGCAACAGTGGTGGGATTGGACAAGTGCTGCACAGCGCTGGGATCCGTCAGCCGCAGGGGGGCCACCAAGGTCTTGGGCCGATTATCCACCGATAGCGGGATGGGATCGTTGGGACTGTCGTAGATGTAGTCCTCACGGGTGGCGGCAGCAACCCAGATCTGGTCGCGCCACATGGCGATGCCGGTGGGATGCGGCCAAGGGGAGAGGATGCGGGCCAGTTCACGACAGGTTTTCGGATCCAAGACAAAGAGGGTTTCTTCGGTGCGATCGCTGACCCAGAGTGCCTGATCCCGCAGCATCAGATGTTCGCGGCCAATGCCGGGGGCGGGCCATTCTTGAATCAGTTCGCCGGTGCCGGG
>JAAUUM010000245.1 GCA_012031565.1 Synechococcaceae cyanobacterium SM2_3_2 | reverse complement strand
GTTTCCCGGCATGACGCCAACGCAGGCGCAGCCCTCTACCTGGGACACTCTCAACTGATACTGTCCCTTTGGCACCCTTGGGTATCTGTTTTGGTGCTGTACCCATCGGCTAGACCCGTACCCAATCCGTACCCAATCTAGCCCAAAATCCCCCAAAAATCCCCCAAAGTTTCCGGCTTAGAACTGAAGCCTCTACCCGGTTCAAGTCTTCCTCTGCACTAAAAAACCTGCTCACTGAGCAGGTTTTAGGTGTTCTACAAACAATCGGAGCGAAAGGATTTGAACCTTCGACCCCCACTACCCCAAAGTGGTGCGCTACCAAGCTGCGCTACGCCCCGTGATTGATGCTTTAATAGCTTAGCACTGTTGAGCGCCTACCCCCAAATCTACACCAAGGTAGGGCTGCCAAAGTGAGTGACGCCATCAGCCCAACTGATCCAGTTTGGATCCAACGGGATCCCCGGATGTTAACTCAGATGCTGCCTTGATACTGTGGGCAGAGGACATTGACCCCGGTATCGATCACAAGGCTAACGGTGCGCCCTGTACCCGGATCCTCAAGATTGGCATTGGATCCCAAGTGCCGACTGGCCACTAGAGAGGTAATCACAGACCGATCAGATTGCCCTTCACCTAATGAAAAGCAGGCTTGTCGGGCCATAGACACTTGGCGGGCGGGCTCTAGCGTCAAAGGAATGACACCGCTGGCCTCCAATGCCAACAGCTCTGTGCCTAGGGAGTCCAAAAACTCAGTTTCCAGGTCACCCTCAGAACGTCTGGTCTCAAGCTCTGCCTCAGGCTCAGGCGGACGAAGGGCTTCTAAGGCTTCACTGGCCACGATGTTCTGGGGGTTAAATTCTAGGGCACGTTCAAAGGAGGCAATGGCAGCCTCGATTTGTCCCTGTTCTTGAAAGACCAAGCCACGACCACTGAGAGCTCCGGCGGAGGTGGGGTTAACCCGCAAAGCCAGCTCAAACTCCGCCAAAGCGGACTGAAGCTCACCCCGCTCAAGATGGCCCTCGCCAATGATCAGGATGCGGCTAGTAACCAGATTTCGCAGAGGCACAGGGACTTGCACAGCGGGATCCCGCCTCACGGCTTGAGTAAAGTCTTGGGCAGCAGCGTTTTCGTTATCCAGATTGAGCTGAACGTTGGCCCGATTGACATAGGCACGAATAAGGTTGGGATCCAATTGCAGCGCTTTGTTCAGGTCATTCAGAGCAGAACGGTACTCTCCTTGTAATAAGAAAACTTCCCCAAACAAATTGTAGGCACCGGGCAGATCAGGATCGGCTAAAAGAGCTTGCTCCGCATCGGAGAATGCCCCGCGGATATCTCCTGCCGCGATTCTGAGGTTGCCACGGTTGACATAGGCTTCCCCCAAAGCAGGGTTGAGCAAGATAGCTTGATCACAGTCGGCAGCAGCGGCAGGCCCATCCCCCAAAGCCAAATAGGCAGCGCAGCGGCTACTGTAAGCGGCGGCAAAACGAGGATTGGTTTGAATAGCTTGCGTCAGAGAGACCAAAGCTTCTTGATAACGGCCTGAGCCCAATAGTTCTACCCCACGATCATAGGGAGTATCACCACTGGCAGCAGAAAGGGATCCACCCAAGGGCGAGAGCAACGCCAAGGCAGACAGAGGCAGAATGCTGAGAAAGAGGCGGAGAGGCTGGCGCATGGCGGGCTTTGACAACGTTGTCAAGGACAAGAGACGCAGGTAAAAGTTCACCTACAGCTAGGTTACTCTCTTGGCGGTTGGATGCAAGAGCATTGACGGGGATTTAGCCGCAATTGTGCCCAAGAGGGAAGGGCGATCTGGGTGTCTCACTAGCTCCAGAACCCAAGGGGGTAAACTAGGGAGGTGCTCCCACGGATACCCCATGACCGACACCGCCTTCCCCCTGACCCGATCCGACACCGTTGACAGGTGTGAATTGAATGATGGATTGACTAACGATGGATCGATTCAGGGTCTCGTTTCTAATCTTGAGCTGATGGTTGGGGTGACTGAGCTGGATAAGCCTCGGGAAGCCTGTGGGGTGTTTGGCATCCTGGCCCCTGGAGAGAGTGTGGCCAAATTGACCTATTTTGGTTTATTTGCCCTCCAACATCGCGGCCAAGAGTCTGCGGGCATCGCCACCTTTGAAGGATCCTTTGCCGGATCCATAAGGATATGGGATTGGTGTCCCAGGTCTTTGATGAGCACAATTTGTCGCTCCTGACAGGGGATATTGCGGTCGGCCACACCCGCTATTCCACCACGGGATCCAGTCGAGTGGTCAATGCCCAGCCCGTGATAGTCGAGACCCGGCTTGGCCCCTTGGCGGTAGCTCATAATGGCAACTTGGTCAATACCCACACCCTGCGGGCAGAGCTGGAGGCCAATCATCGGCTGTTGCAATCCTCGTCCGACTCAGAATGTATTGCCCATGCCATTGCCGAAGCGGTGGACAGTGGTCTCGATTGGGTGGAGGGCGCCAGTCAGGCACTAGACCGTTGTGAAGGGGCTTTTAGCTTGGTTCTGGGCACTCCAGAGGGCATTTTGGGGGTACGGGATCCCCGTGGGGTGCGCCCGCTGGTGATCGGCATTTTGGCGGACAATCCCGCCCTAGACGATCTGATCGATAAGACAATGGTGTGCAGCGATGGCACCTTCCAGGGCAATGGGGATCCCTTGCACTATGTTTTAGCCTCAGAATCGTGTGCCCTCGATATCATTGGGGCTGACTATCTGCGCTCGGTTGAGCCGGGGGAAATGGTCTGGATTACCACAGCGGGCCTGACAGCACACCAGTGGGCCAAGCCAAATCCGAAGATGTGCATCTTTGAAATGGTCTACTTTTCCCGACCTGATAGCCAGATCGAAGAAGAAAGTTTGTATTCTTATCGAGTCCGGTTGGGGGAACGGTTGGGGCAAGAATCTCCGGTGGCAGCCGACTGGGTGATGCCTGTGCCAGATTCTGGGACACCCGCTGCCATTGGCTTTGCCCGCCAGTTAGGGATCCCGTTTTCGGAAGGGCTGATCAAAAACCGCTATGTGGGGCGCACCTTTATCCAGCCCACCCAGGCTATGCGGGAGCGGGGCATCCGGATGAAACTCAACCCCCTCGATGATGTGCTGCGGGGCAAGCGCGTGGTGATTGTGGATGACTCGATTGTGCGCGGCACCACCAGCCAAAAGATCGTCAAAGCCTTGCGGCGGGCGGGTGCTACAGAGGTGCACATGCGGGTCTCCAGTCCGCCCGTTACCCATCCCTGTTTTTATGGCATCGATACCGACAATCAAGACCAGCTGATTGCCGCCCGGTATTCAGTGGAGGAAATTGCCCACCGCATTGGCGTGGATTCGCTGGCCTATCTCAGCCTGGATGGCATGGTGGAGTCAGCCCGCCAAGAGGCTACTACTTTTTGCGCCGCTTGTTTTACGGGCCACTATCCCATCCCCATCCCAGAGGAGATCAAGCCCCAGAAGCTCAAGCTGGAAGCGGGATCCCCGGCCTAGTAAGAGTCTTTTAGTTGGAGTCTTGGGGGCTGCTAGTCTTGAGTTCCGCCAACAGTCCTTGGCAGGCATCGGTTAACAGCTCAATCACATATTGAAAGCCGGACTCTCCGCCATAGTAGGGATCCGGTACTTCCTTGTCATCGTGGTCGGCGCAGTAATCGCACATCATCTTGATCTTGCTGGCATAGCGACCGCTGGGATCGAGAGCTTGGATATTACGGAAGTTGTCCCGATCCATCGCCAGAATCAGATCAAACTCGGCCAAGTCGGCGGCCATCAGTTGGCGGGCACGACCTTGCATCTCAATCCCTTGGCGCTGCGCTGCTTGGGTCATGCGGCGGTCGGGGGCACTGCCCACATGATAGGAGCCTGTCCCAGCCGAATCGCAGAGGATCTCCAGTTCAGGGCTGGTGGTCTTGAGCAGATGATCCATGATGTTTTCGGCGGCGGGAGAGCGGCAGATATTGCCCAGACAGACAAAGAGCAGTTTGGTGGGGGGCGTCATAGCTCAATCGATGAATAGGAGAGGGACTTCATGATCTCATATACATTGTTCGACCAGAGATGGGGATCCCCAGGCAATAGGGAACCTCCGCACAGATCGCGTTATGTGAAGAAAATGTTACATTCTCACTCAGGGACATTCTCACAGGTGCGGCCATGAAACGGGTAGTGGTAATCGGCAGCGGCATTGGCGGTCTATCCTGTGCCGCCCTCTTGGCCCGCTATGGATTCGAGGTGGTGGTGTGTGAGAGCCATACTATCGCCGGGGGAGCTGCCCACGGGTTTGTGCGCCAAGGCTTTGGCTTTGATTCTGGGCCGTCGCTCTATTCGGGGATGTCAGCCCCCTCCGGCAATCCCCTGCGGCAGGTGCTAGATGCCATCGAGGAGGATCTGGAGTGGATCCCTTATGATGCCTGGGGTTGCTGTCTGCCAGAGGGGGATTTTCGCATGGCGGTGGGGGCAGAACCCTTTTGTCAGGTGTTGGCTGACCTGCGGGGATCCCAAGCGGTGGCGGAATGGCAGCATCTCCAGGCGGTGATGGATCCTCTCAAGCAGGCGGCAGTCGGGATCCCTCCGGCGGCGGTGCGATTTGACTGGGGGGCTCTTTTAAGTGTGGGCCGCTATGCCCTGAGTTTGCTGCCCACCCTGCCTCAACTGCCCCAGCTAACGGCTCCTTTTGCCCACCTGCTGCCGGGAGTGATTGAGGATCCCTTTATCCTCAACTGGCTCGATCTGCTCTGCTTTATGTTGTCGGGCTTACCAGCTAGCGGCACCAGTACGGCAGAGATGGCCTATATGTTTGCGGATTGGTATCGACCTGGAGTGGTGCTCGACTATCCCCGTGGCGGCAGTGCTGCCTTGGTGGATGCCTGATCCGGGGCTGCGAAAACAGGGGGGATCCCTGCGTTGGGGGCTCATGTGGAGCATATTGTGGATGAAAATCGGCGGG
>JAAUUM010000244.1 GCA_012031565.1 Synechococcaceae cyanobacterium SM2_3_2 | reverse complement strand
CGATTGGATTACTCTATGCTACCCGATGCCTGCCACTTAGTTCAGTTCTCTGATGGCAATTTAAGAGACTCATCGGGATCCCAGTTGATTTGGCCAAGTCTTTGAGGCGAAGATCTTCAATGAAACCCATGAACTGCGATGGCTTAATCAAAATCGGGGATCCGGTCGGGCAGTGCTTCTATCTGAGAATCCTTTAGGGGATACCTTTCAGGAACCCGTTGCTGATCTGACTGCAATAGATATCCTGCCCCAAAAGTATTTGCTCTGGGGAAAAGGGGTTGATTCCAACCACTCAGAAAATTGGGGATCCATTGCTTCGGCGCGAGTGGGATCCCTTGATATTCCCATAGGAGGAGTCCAACAGGATAGCTATGTGTATTTGCATAGTCGAGAATATCTGGCAGAAGTCGATGAGTATGGCAATGTGGCAGTTGTAGAAGAAAGACTGGTCAAACTGGGGGTGGATTGATGGCAACTGGAACGATTGTGATCAATGGCAATAGCCTGCAGATTATGTTCACAAACAGAAAAGATAAGAATGTTCAGATGTCTCCGGCAGAGAAAGAATTATCAAGACCAATTTATGATCTAAAGAAAGCAAGAGATTTTTCACCCCTCAACAACAAGCAAGTGGAATTTGATGAAGTGGGCGGTCAACCTCAAAAGATACGAGAATTTGGGCAAAATGGATTGATCCGATGGGCGGTGGTGAAGCTGCTGTAGTTGCTGCCCCGGTCGCTGGAATACCTGCTGATCCCGCTCCATTGCCTGCTGGAGACTTTCACAATCCCTATAACTTCATCCCTGCCCCACCTCGGAAAGTAGGGGATCCCAACTTAGGAGATCACCACCCGGTTGGGCACGGAGTTTATCATCCTGATCGCTATTCTGGAAGAATTGAAGTCACGCTCAAAACCATCACACCTCTACTGATCCGTGATGCCGCCAAAGCAAGGGAAATTGAAACAGATCACAAACTCTTTGATGTCCGCATGGGATCCGATGGCAAGCCCTATCTCCCACCCACCTCCATCAAGGGAATGCTACGTTCAGCCTATGAAGCAATTACCAATTCTCGACTAGCCATTTTTGAAAGCCATGAAGATCGTCTAGCCTATCGAATGCCAGCCAAAATCGGTCTGCAAATGGTGCCCGCTCGCGTAGAAAATGGCAGTCTAGCCCTCTACACTGGAACCGCTCAGATTGGCAATGATGGGAAGCC
Organism: Synechococcaceae cyanobacterium SM2_3_2; assembly: GCA_012031565.1. Lineage (GTDB taxonomy): Bacteria > Cyanobacteriota > Cyanobacteriia > Thermostichales > Thermostichaceae > JAAUUM01. The sequence continues at coordinate 3,737 of JAAUUM010000244.1, read as the reverse complement.
ATCAGGAGGAATCATGTATGCCGCTTGGCTACCTCGGCATGATCGCCATTCTAAAGGCATAGCTAAATTCGCAGTAAAATACTCAACCAATCAACTTCCACAACATGGTGAAGCTGTATCAGTCTGGCTGGAGGAGTATGAAAAACTAAGGAATGGGAATCCTGTCTTTTCGTATTGGCGGGTGCGCGCAATAGCGCAACAAGGAAATAATCTAGGAGCTGCGCCTTCAGCAGGAAAGCCTGGAGGATCCCATCAACCAACTGGCAATCCAATGAAAAAGGTTGATGGCTATGTTTGCATCACCAATAAGAATATCAATAATAAGCATGATGAACGAGTCTTTTTCTCTCAGAGCAACCCTCAAACCGTGACCTTGACTTCTGAGTTGAAAGCTAGATGGAGAGAGCTAATAAAAAACTATCAAGAGATCCACGAGCCAGAAATTAAATCTGGACAACATGGCCCCCCAGCCCTGCAACATTCGGTTTGGTCGCGCCACGTCACCGGGGGATCCTCTGAGCGAGAATTAAAAGAGGGATCCCTATGTTATGCCCATGTTGAGAAGAAAAATGGGCAGATTATTGTTAAGGATCTCTATCCAGTCATGATCACACGGGGGTTATTCGCAAATGCCCCCGAAACATTATTGGATCCCTCTCTTTTGCCTGCTGAAGATATCAAGGATCTTTCTCCGGCAGATCGAGTATTTGGTTGGGTGCGACAAGACAAGCAGGAGAAAAAAGCTAAGTACTCCAAGCGAGGTGCTTACAAGGGCAATCTGCGGATAAGTCCGGCCACATGTATCACCTCAGATCCAGTAGAACAGTTTGGTGACAATGGATTTCCACTAGCGATTTTAGGACAACCGCAGCCCCAGCAGTTTCGTTTCTATGCTGCCCGCGATCCACAAGGGGGATCCCTGCCAAAGGGGACATCTCAAAGTCAAGCATACAAAGCAGATCAAGGATTGCGAGGGCGCAAGGTTTATCCTCATCACCAAGGCTTACCCGATGGCCATTGGACTAATCCCAATCAAGACAGAACCCAACAGGGATCCCTAATGATACTCACAAAACACACTATCAAGAGTATCGTCGCCCGGATAATCACGGCAATGAACGAGATAATCAAAACCGATCTATCAAAGCATGGATCAAACCTGGCACGGAGTTTACCTTTAGCCTTAATATCACCAATCTATCTCAGGTAGAGTTGGGAGCCTTACTTTTCCTTCTCAATCTTCCTGAAAACCATTTTCATCGCTTAGGAGGTGGCAAACCCTTGGGCTTTGGCAGTGTGAGACTCTCACTGCGTGGATTGAATAGTTCAGACATTCGCTCAGGTGAAGAATGGATGACATACTATCAGTCTCTGACTATTACAGAAAAACCTGATGCCTCTGCTGTGATTCAATCAGCCATTAACACCTACAAACAAGCCATTGGATCTGCTTATGGCTCAGAAAACTTTCACCAAGTTAAATTCATCAAAGCTTTCTTAGCCGGTGCCAAGGGGTTTGATGATCAACTGCCTGTACATTATCCCCGCTCAGATCGGGCTCCTAACCCTCAAGGTGAAGCCTTCAAATGGTTTGTAGATAATGCTAGTAACGATGGAAAAGGATACCCCTTACCTGACTTGTGGCAAGACCGAGGTCTAAGACAGAATCCCCAAACCTAGACGGCGTCAACTCATGCAAACCATCATCATGACCGTAGGCACCTCCCTTCTCACCAACCCCGACAAGGGATCCCCGAACAAACGCCCCTGGCTAGGTCAGAAAACCATCGGGGATCCCCATCGAGCCCTAGCGTGGATGAAAAATGCCGAGCTGGAACTGATCAGCGCCGAAACCAATACCTACTGGCGACTGGATCCCACTGCTCAAGATGTTTTGATTTTGCTCCACTCAGATACCCCTAGCGGGTTGGAATGTGCCCAAATCCTGAAGCTCTATTTTGAGCAGGAGTTAGGTCAACACACCATCTCTCTCGTGCCACTCCCAGGAATCAACTATGACTCGAATGAACAGGGATCCTCGCTGGAGCAAATGGCTCGGATGCTGACCCGATTGGTGAAGCAAGTTGAAGGCAATATCACCTTTGCGGCGACGGGAGGCTTCAAAGCCCAGACCATGATCATGGCTTTGGTGGGCAACCAACTAGGGATCCCGGTTTGCTATATCCACGAGCAGTACAATACGTTAATCTATCTGCCCTACCTGACAGGAGAAAATCAGCAGCAGCGGGTGATCCGGGCTGACTTACCGGATTCTGGTCGCAAACGCTCTGATGTCATTCAGGTGCAAGCCAATACTGCCCACCATCGCCCGCGCAGTTGGGGAAAAGTCCAAAAACTGCTCCAGGATATTCTCTGGGTGGATCTGGTCAGATATGACTCCCAAGCCTACGCAGCCCCCAAAAATGCTCTCAAGTCCTCCACGCGCAAAACGCCTGACGGGCGGCATATTTTGTGGATCCATCTCCACGAGAGCGAAGACACCCACATGGCGGTTATGGTAGAGACCACGGGGCATACTCCCGCTCATCTGGAACAAGCCTCTGCTGAGTTGCGAGAGCGTCTGGGACGGCTGCTCTGAAGAATCCTAGTCCTTGAGGTACGCCATGATTGCTGCCCACCGCTTTACCTCCTCAGATCTGGCCCTAATGCCGGAAAATGACAAGCGCTACGAAGTCATTGATGGAGAGTTGTATGTGACCCACCAACCTAGTTGGCAACACCAATACGCTGCTAGTCGTATCTACCGCTTCTTAGATGAATGGAGCGATAGCACTGGACTAGGAATGGCCAATACCGCACCGGGGCTGATCTTTGCCGAAGATGATGATGTTGCCCCGGATGTGGTCTGGATCAGCCATAGCCGCCTGCAAAACGCTCTCCAAGACGATGGCAAGCTGCACAGTGCCCCCGAACTGGTGATCGAGGTGGTCAGCCCTGGCTCGCGCAATGTCAATCGAGATCGACAGATCAAGCTCAAACTCTACAGCCGTCGAGGGGTACAAGAATACTGGATCCTGGATCCGTTGCAAAAACAAGCCGAAATCTATCGTCGCCACGAGGGATCCCTGACTTTGATCAAAACCTCCCTGGAGCACGAGGTTCTGGATTCTCCCCTGCTACCGGGTTTCGCCTGTTCTCTAGAAAAACTTTGGCCACCCACCCCATGAAAAAAGTTCTATTTGTCACCGTAGGGGGATCCCATCAACCCATCGTGACTGCTATCCAAACCCTCAGCCCAGATCGGGTCATCTTTATTTGTTCTGATGGCCCTAGAGGAAGTATTTCTCAAGTTACGGGTCAGGGATCCCCCTGTGAAGTACGAAAAGGATCTGATGTTATCGATAAGTTGCCCAACATCCCCACCCAGACTGGTTTGAGTGACTTTGACCCTGACCAGGATGTGGTGGTGCTACACAACCCCGATGACTTTGCTGAGTCTTACGCGGCCATCACCCGCAAAATGGCCCAGATCAGTCAAGCAGAAACAGGACTAGCCCTCATGGCAGATTACACCGGTGGCACCAAAACCATGTCGGTGACCCTGGCCTTGTCTTCACTAGACTTTGGGGCCAAGCTCATGCTGACCACTGGGGATCGGCGAGATTTGATCCGGGTCAATCGAGGGGAGATGACCGAACAAGCCAGTGTTGCGCCAGTGGTGATGCAGCGGGTAATGGAGCAAGATATCCCAGCAGTGGTCGCTGACTATAACTATA
>JAAUUM010000033.1 GCA_012031565.1 Synechococcaceae cyanobacterium SM2_3_2 | reverse complement strand
CAGCACGTCTTGCAGGTTGGCCCAACAAGAGCAGTGGGATCTGATCACATTGGCTCCACAATTTATCTTGAAACATCCCCGGCGAAAGTTGGATCCAACCCGCTTTGCTGACTACCTTGATCTACCGATTTGGAGCAGTGGGCAGTGAGGCGGGATCCCCTGAACGCGTCATGGCCAATGGTCAATGTCTATGGGTGAAAAAATCAGTTCTGGATGCAGTTGGTGGACATGAATCTTCTCGTTTGTCCTTTTGTGATGATGTGACTTTGGTGCGAACCATTGCGGCGGCGGGCTATCGTGTGGGGTTTTTGGATGGATCCCAGCTTTTTCAAGTCCGAATGTACACCTCATTTCAGGAAACGTGGCGGGAATGGGGCCGTTCGCTTGATCTCAAAGATGCCTCTCCCTGGGGTCAGATCTGGGGGGACTGTTTGTTTTTGCTAGCCACTCAAGGCTTGCCACTGGTTTTGCTCATAGCTCTTGTGGCATCCCAATCTTGGCGGTGGGGATCCCCATTGGTGTGGGCAAGTTTGGGGCTAAATGGTGTTTTGATGTTGTTGAGAATCGCGGTATTGGCAGGGATCCAAGCTAGTTACGGCCACAAAGCCTGGAGTTTTTGGTTATCCCCCCTGGCGGATCCCTTGGCTGTGGTGAGAATTATCCTATCGGCGGGATCCCGACCTCGGTCGTGGCGGGGACGAGATTATCAGCAACTGGGCACAGAGTAAACGAGGGATCCCCTGACTGCTACTTAAAGCAGTATTAAGCCATAATCCTGGTTTTTACAGATCCGTACGCTTTCCTATCCAATTGTTAACCCCGCATTAACCCCAGTTCCGGTACTAGTAAGGTAACCTTTGATTAGATTGAATTGTTAAATCCATAACACCATAAATGGGTGATGTTGTTCTTCAGCCAATATCACTTGTTTCTGATACATCTTTTTTGATCGGAACCGACCTCAGCCTGATCTGAGAACGTATTAAGAGTGCATTGAGAGTGCCTAATTCTCTACTTTGAGGAGCCTCCTGACCATGTCTCATTCTTCCTTCTCTCGCCGTCAATTTTGTTTCTTATCTGCGGCCTCTTTGTCTGCTAGTGCCGTTGCTCTAGAATCCTCTTGGCAACAAGCCTCCGCCCAAGGGGAAGTGGTTGTTAACGGATCTGGTGCATCTTTTATTGCACCCGCCATTCAGCGCTGGGCCTCTGAATACAACGCCCTAAACCCCAATATCCGAATTAATTATCAGTCCAAAGGCAGTAGTGGTGGTCGCCGCGATTTGATTGATAACGTGGTGGACTTTGCCTGTAGTGATACCGCTATGAATGATGAAGAAGCCGCTCAAGTGGCGGATGGAGTCATTATTTTGCCACTGACGGCTGGCACAGTGGTGGTGGCTTACAACTTGCCTGGAAATCCAGAGGGTGTGCGTCTCTCCCGCCAGGTGCTAAGTGAGATTTTTCTGGGTGAGATCTTCTTCTGGGATGACCAAAAGATCCAGGCTCTCAATCCCAGCATTCAACTACCGAATCTGCCCGTTACGGTGGTCTATCGCTCCGACGGTAGTGGTACCACCGCTACTTTTACCGCTAGCCTGGTGGAATTTTCTACCCGTTGGGGGGATGAGGTGGGTCGTGGATCCTCTGTCAACTGGCCGATTGGAACCGGCGCACGGGGCAACGAAGGGGTGGCTCAACAGGTGAGCCAGATTCCAGGTGCTTTGGGCTACATGGAGCTAAACTTCGCGATTGCCAACAATTTACCCCAAGCAGCGCTAGAGAACAATGCTCGTCGTTTTGTTCGCCCTAGTGAAGAAAGCTCCATTGTCGCCTTGAGTAACTTCGAGTTTCCTGATGATCTGACCCGCCTGCGGGCCTTTGATGGGGATCCGGTTGGCGATGGATCTTATCCGATTGTGACCTACTCTTATGGTTTGGCCAAAGCTCGCTATAGCAATGCTGAGGTGGGTCAAGCAATTAAGGACTTCTTCCTCTGGTCAATTAAAGATGGACAGACTTTTTCGCGGGAGTTGGGCTACATTGCATTACCTGAGCCAGTGGTCAGCAAAGTTGAAGAAGCGATCAATTTGATTCAGGCTTAATGGGATTACTTCCCAAGCTTGGACATAAATGCTGAGCAAACAGGGGGAGGAGGCTTTGAATGTCATTCTCCCCCTGTCAAGATAGAGACCAATTGGCAGATTTTGTTGCACAGGTTATCTGTTTATTATTGTCTGTTTACTGATGTAGGGATCCCTGCTCATGGCTGTTTCCACCGCTCCTCCAGAGGACTTATTCAAGCCGAATACTGAAGCGATCAAGGCTCTCGATACTGGCTTTACTTGGTTCGCCCGAATTGGCGCAACGTTTGCAGCCGGAGTGCTCTTGTTGATTTCACTCTCGGTGGCACTGCAAGCCATGCCAGCGTTTCAGGAGTTTGGCCCCGGCTTTATCTTCAAAAACATCTGGAACCCGGTGGAGGATGAGTACGGAGCTGCCCTCTATATCTATGGCACCCTAATGACGGCGTTGTTGTCATTGGTGGTGGCGATTCCGTTTGGATTTGGGACGGCGATTTTTTTGAGTGAGGATTTTATCCCCCCTCGGATCCGATTGGCTTTAACCATTATTGTGGAATTACTGGCGGCGATCCCCAGCGTGGTGTTTGGTATTTGGGGGTTGTACATCTTTATTCCGGCGGCAAGACCGATTCAAATGTGGTTTTTTACCCACTTTCGCTGGATTATCTTTTTTAGCACCCCTCCCACCGGGCCTAACCTTTTGACCTGTGGATTGGTGATTGGGATCCTGATTACCCCGATTGTGGTGTCGATCTCGCGGGAGGTGTTGGTGGCCGTGCCCAGTGAATTGCGGGATGGTGCTCTGTCGATGGGGGCGACTCGCTGGGAGACCTTATTTGGGGTGGTGCTGCCCAAAGCCCTGGGGGGATTGTTGGGGGCGCTGGTGTTGGGGTTGGGCCGAGCAATGGGGGAAACCATGGCCGCAGCTCTGCTAATTGGCAACTCTCGCCGGATCAGTGCTTCTATCTTTGCCCCTTCTAGCAACATTCCAGCCCTGTTGGCCAACGAGTTCAATGAGGCGGAAGGCTTTCAGATTGCAGCCTTGATGTATGCGGCTTTCATTTTGTTGGTGATGACACTGCTGGTCAATGTGGGGGCGGAGTATTTGGTGCGGCGAGTGCAGCGGTCTCTGTCGGCTTCTGCTGATATCTAGCTGACATCTAGCTGACATCTAGCTGACATTTAACAGACGGGGGATCCGGGATCCCGCATTGTCAGTTTATTGCCACTTAATTGACAGGTTATTGATTAGAACACTGAGGTTAGGTTAATGACAGTAGCTCCCCCCTTGGATCCCCAAGAAGTCCCTGAGTTTTTGCAGCGATCACCCAAATCCTTTCGGGTGGTTTTTGACAAAGCCATGAGTGTGCTCACTTCTCTGGCGGGCTTTGCCACCCTATCGGTGCTGCTGCTGATCCTCTACTTCACCCTACAACGGGGGATCGGGCGGCTGCTGTTTGACCAAGACGGCAATTTCAGCCTTTCAGCCTGGTATTCTCTCACCCCAGCGGCAGGGATCGAGGGGGGGGGCTTTGCCAACGCCATGCTGGGCACCATTATCGTGGTCACCATTGCCACCGTGATTGCCTTCCCCTTGGGGGTGGTGGCGGGGGTGTTTTTGTCAGAGTTCCCCAATACTTGGTTTTCGTCCACTATCCGGTTTGCCATCAAAGTCTTGACGGGGGTGCCCTCTATCATTTCGGGGGTGTTTGCCTACGGCCTTTTGGTGGTGACCTTTGGGGGCTATTCTGCGTTGGCGGGGGGGGTGGCTTTAAGTGTGCTAGAACTGCCCACAATCATTTTGACCACAGAAGAGGCGATGCGGCTGGTGCCCACAGATGTTCGGGCGGCGGCCTTCTCGCTGGGGGCCAACCGTGCTCAAACCACTCTGCGGGTGATCTTTCCGGCGGCCTTGCCCGTGATTTTGACGGGGACCACGATCGCCATCGCCCGAGGGGCTGGTGAGACCGCTCCGCTGCTCTTTACCGCCGCCTTCAGCTTCTTTTGGCCGACTGCACAATTTGCCACCCAGCCCATTGCCACAGTGTCGGTCATGATCTATAACTTCGCCTTGGTGCCCTTCGAAAATCAGGTGGAGTTAGCTTGGGCCGCTTCGCTGGTGCTGGTGTTGATTGTCTTGGTGGCCAGTGTTTGCTTTAGGGTTTTGGTCAAGCCTAAAATCTAGGATTTTGGGTTCTAGGATTTTGGGTTGATAGCTGCAATTGTTGTGCTCTGATGTTGTGTTGTGATTAGGCTCTGCCATGCAAACCTCTTTTCGTAGACTGCGCTCCGAACGTCAAGGTCAAGCCGAACCGATCCGGGATCCGATTTTGACCACAGATGATGTGACCGTAGCCTATGGCAAGTTCCAGGCGGTGCGGGGGGTGACGCTACGGATCCCCAAAAATCAAATTACGGCCTTTATCGGGCCTTCTGGCTGTGGCAAAAGCACCTTACTGCGCTGCTTTAACCGCATGAATGACCGCATTCCTGGGGCCAAAGTCTTGGGTAAGGTTGCCTTTCACAACTACGATATCTACACCAAAGGGGTGGATCCCGCAGAGGTGCGGCGGCGGATTGGACTGGTGTTTCAGAAACCAAACCCATTTCCCAGAAGCATCTATGGCAATGTGGCCTATGGCCTCAAAATCAACCGGATCGAGGGCAACCTTGATGAAATGGTGGAACGCGCCCTGCGGCAGGTGGGCCTCTGGGATGAAGTTAAAGACAAGCTCAAACAGAGTGCGCTGGGGCTATCGGGGGGACAGCAGCAGCGGCTCTGTATTGCCCGAACCATTGCGGTGCGACCAGAGGTGATCTTGATGGATGAGCCCTGTTCTTCACTGGATCCCGTCTCTACGCTGCGGATCGAAGAATTGGCCAAAGAACTCAAAAAGCGATATACCATCATCATCGTCACTCACAATATGCAGCAGGCGGCGCGGGCTTCCGATTACACCGGCTTTTTTAACACTGAAACGGATGATGATCGGGTGCGATTTGGCAAGCTAGTGGAGTTTAATGAAACCACCCGTATTTTTAACACCCCTAGCCAGCCGGAAACTGAAGAGTATATCAGTGGCCGACTAGGCTAGAGACCCGCATCGGTTGTTATTGGTTTTAAGGTTTTTCACGAGGATAAACGGCAATGGATCCCATCACACAAGGTTCGCGCACCAAAGCTAGTCGCAAATCGCGTCCAGAATTTGAGTCGTCAGAACCCAAAGAAAAACTGCGATCCATTGTGGATATTAAAAACGTCAGTGTTTACTACGGATCCTCACTGGCCATCAGCGACATCACCCTCAAAATTGCCCGCAATAATATCACCGCCTTTATTGGCCCCTCTGGCTGTGGCAAAAGCACCCTATTGCGTAGCATCAACCGCATGAATGATTTGATCCCTAGCGCCAGGGTAGAGGGAAACATCGTTTTGGGCACCCAAAATGTCTATGACCCTGAAGTGGATCCCACCGATATTCGCCGCCGGATTGGACTGGTGTTTCAAAAGCCCAACCCCTTTCCCAAGTCCATCTATGACAATGTGGCCTTTGGCCCGCGCATCAATGGCTACACAGGGGATATGAATGAGCTGGTGGAGCGGGTGTTGCGGCAAGCGGCCCTCTGGGATGAGGTCAAAGACAAGCTCAATGAAAATGGCATGGCCCTCTCCGGTGGGCAACAACAGCGCCTCTGCATCGCCCGTGCCCTCTCCATTCAGCCTGAAATTGTGCTGATGGACGAGCCCTGTTCGGCTTTGGATCCGATCTCGACCCTACGGGTGGAACAGTTGATCAAAGAGCTGAAGCGCAAGTACACCATCATCATCGTGACCCACAACATGCAGCAGGCGGCACGGGTTTCCGACTTTACGGCCTTTATCAACACTGAGGTGGATGATAACGACAAACGGTTCGGGCGGTTGGTGGAGTACAACAAAACCGAAAAAATCTTTAATGAACCAGCCAATGCCAAAACCGAAGAATACGTCAGCGGTCGCTTTGGTTAAGTTCACTTTGATAAAGTTGCAGCCATCCCGTTGCCTCAATCCAGCCCCATCCCTCTGCAAGAGACCGATATCTTGCCCGTCATCTTGAGCCCACAAATCTAGAAAATGTCTTAAAGCACACTTGTTTGGATGACTTCTCCTCTATCCTAACTGGATGGCTGAGCGGATCATTGTGGCTGATGTAACCCAGGGATCCAGGCTCAGCGCAAATAATAGCCCTTAAAACCATCCTGGTCTCTGTGGCTGTTCCATTGCTGATGTTGTGAGGACGTTGCTGTGGTGATGAGAACAAACCCTCCCCAACTGGGGATCGATCCCATGACTCGGATGGTGTTTACGATCCTAATCGGGGGATCCTTGAGCGGAATCGGAGTCTACTGTTGCTGGAACTGGGGGCTGGCTCCTCTGTTGCAGATGGATACCCTGCCGGGGGTCTGGCGCAGCATCATCCGAGCTAGTGAGGCGATTGCTTTTGTGGTGGTGTGGCGGGCCACCCGCTAATCTGGGCCAAGAGGTTCCGGTTAGGGTTTGGAAAGGGAAGGGAACCGATTAGACTAGATGACTGAGTGGGGCTGCTCTGAGCTTCGGCCAAGACATCCTGCGAACATAGAACCCCACCGCCACAACACTGGTCTGTGATCGATGCAGGCTTATTGGAGCTTCGATTTGTGACATATCGCATCCCTCAGGATCCCCAGCAACCCTCCTCTTCTCAGCCTTCTCAAACCCATCGACAACCGTTTTATCGAGACTACGGGGTTGAAAATCCTTTGCTGGATGCTGACATGGGCCAGCAAAAAGAGGGTGAACCAGGGCAACCCTATCAGCCTTTCTTTTCTGATCGGGATCCCCAAGTTTCTCGGCCTCAGCCACCATTTGATCGGCCCATTGATGATCGGCCCATTGATCGGCCCAGCCAGCGCCCTAGGCCCAACAGAAGCCATTTTAGCTGGGGTGAAGAGCTGAAGCAGCGAGCTACGGCGGCGACCCAATCGGTGTTCGGGCTGGGATCCCAACTGGCTGAGACGGTACAACAAGATCCTGAGCTGTCACAAGTGGGTTTGGTGGGGGTGACGCTGCTGATTCTGGGGATCCTCTTGCTGTGGCAGTGGCGGCTGGGGGTAGCGGTTTTGGTGGGATCCGCTGCGCTTTTTTTGACTTATTCCTGGGCGCTACCGGGGGGCGGCCAGCGGTGGCAGCGCTGGCAAGAGCAAGCTAAAACCCTCAATCAACCGCTGGTGTTGGCCGCTGTGGGTGGGTCGGTGGCAACCTTGGGCACCTATGTGGTGGTCTCGATCTGGGCCGAGGCCGAACAGCGGTGGTTAGCCACGGGAGCCATCGTGCAGGGACTCCTCAGCTTAGGGATCCTGAGTTTGCTGGGCTGGGAATGGATCCAGCGGCGGCAGGAGCGGGGGCAATCGCTATTTGAGCGTCATTTGAGTGAGGTGGCATCCCCGGATCCCTTTCGGCGGCTGATCGGGATCCGCCGGTTGCAGGGAATCTTTGAGCAGGATCAAGCCTCGCCTGACCATCTGCGCTTGGGGCTGGACTTTTTGCGCTTGGCTTTGGCGCGAGAGCGGGATCCCGTGGTGAAGGAGGCGATTTTGGAGGCATTGAGCGTTCACGGCATTCCGGTGGTGGAGCCCAGGCAGTTGGCGGCTTCGATCTCTCCGGTTGCCACCCATGTCCATACCGATATCCAGACCGATATCCAGCGGGATCCCTTGGGCTGAGGGGTGTATCTACGAGCGTTGCAACTACGGCAGTTTCGCAACTATGACCAGCAGGTGGTCTGTTTCGAGGCTCCTAAAACCATCCTGGTGGGGGACAACGCCCAGGGCAAAACCAACCTGTTGGAAGCCGTAGAATTATTGGCCACGCTCCGGTCGCGACGGGTGACACGGGATCGAGATCTGGTGCGCTGGGAACAGTCCCAAGCCAGCATTACCGCCCAGATCGAACGGGTGGGGATCCCGCATGAGCTGAAGATCCAGCTGCGCTCCAGTGGTCGTCGTACCCTCCAGGCGGATGGCCAGACCCAAGCCCGCCAGATGGATTTTTTGGGGCAGGTGAATGGGGTGGTGTTTTCCAGTCTCGATCTGCAACTGGTGCAGGGTGGCCCCGATCAGCGGCGATCCTGGCTGGATGATGTGCTAGTGCAGCTGGAGCCTCTCTATGCTCATCTCTTGGCCCAGTATCGCCGGGTGTTAAAACAGCGCAATGCCCTCCTGAAGCAACAACGGGAACAGCAGAAGCGAGGGGATCCCTGGTCAGAGGCGGATCCTCGGTTGGCAGCGCAAGAGCTGGGGGGCTGGGATCAGGAGCTGGCGGTGGCGGGGGGACGATTGATGCGGCGGCGGGCGCGGCTGTTAGAACGGCTCAACCCGTTGGCGGATCGGTGGCATCAGGCCATCAGCGGCGGGCGGGAGGTATTGCAGCTCACCTATCAGCCTCAGGTGCCCCTGCCCCAGGGAGCCGATGGGCCTGATCAGGTGCAAGATCTGTTATTGCAAGCCATGATCGAGATGCGGTCGGCAGAACGAGCCTACGGCAGTTCACTGGTGGGGCCGCACCGAGATGAGGTGGATCTGGTTATCAACGGCACCCCCGCCCGTCTCTATGGATCCCAAGGGCAACAGCGCACCCTCGTGTTGGCCCTCAAATTGGCAGAGCTGGAGCTGATCGAGCAGGTGATTGGGGATCCCCCTCTGCTGCTGTTGGATGATGTGCTGGCGGAATTGGATCCCTATCGCCAAGATCAGCTGCTGGATGCCATCCAAAATCGGGTGCAAACCCTGGTCACCACCACTCACCTCGGATCCTTTGAAAGCCGCTGGCTGGAATCGGCCCAGGTGATGACGGTCAATCAGGGATCCGTGCGGCTGGTCAAAGCAGACAGCTGACGGATTTATGAGGGAGGGGCATCATTGTGGTCTCGCAGGGCTGGTCGAGCTGATTCTGAGGGATCCGTTTTTGACTCCGGCTCAGGGGCACGGGCGCGGAGAACAGAGGCCACCACCAGACAGCCCACCCCGATATTAATGGCCACATCCGCCACGTTAAAGACCGGGAAGCTAATCAACGTAAAGTTGAACAGATCGACCACATAGCCCTGGGCAAAGCGGTCGATGCCATTGCCTGCTGCCCCGGCCAACACAAATCCATACCCCCACTGCTCCCAGCGACTGAGGTGCGAGAACAAACCCATCGCCATCAACGCCACCGTCACCACCAGCGATATCCAGCGCAAAAAACCGCCGGAATTTTCAAATAGGCTCCAGGCAGCTCCAAAATTTTCTACGTAGGTGAGGTGAAAGACACCAGGCCAGAGCTGAATCTCAAATTGAGGCTGCAATACCGTCACCGCCCACCACTTGCTGGCCTGATCCAACAGGATGCCGGTCACTGCCACCAGCCAAAACACGCCATTTTGTTGCAGATTGACTTTCTTCATCTCACCTCAAGGCCGTCGCTACTGCGGATCCATACTAAGCCCCCCCGGCCATCTGCAACCAAATCAAGGCATGACAGCACTGTGTTCTGGTCTTTGGTCAAACCTTAGCCCTGGCTGAGGGTTTCTTTTGGCTGGTCTGATGACACCCCCCAGTGAGCCCACAGACTCGAATTGAGCCTTCACACTTAACCCTCAATCTGATCGAGCGCATCAAGCCCTCGCTCTACCACCCTTGCTGGCAACGGGAGATACCCTAAAGCCATACTCTGCTGCTGCCCTTCTGTCAGGCACCACTGCATCGAGGCTTGGATGGCTCTAGCTTTATCAGGATCGGGATAGGACTTGTAAAGCAAGATCCAGGTATAGGTGGAGATCGGGTAGGCTTGAGGGCTTACGGGATCCGGGTTAAAGCCCCGCAGATTGTCAGGTAATTCAATCTCATCGACAGCCGCTAGGGTGCTCTCGGGGGTGGGCAAGGTAAAGGATCCCGCTTGGTTTTCGAGAGCGGCTCGACTCAAATTTAATTCTTGGGCATAGGCGTTCTCAACATAGGCCAACACCCCCTCCTCCAGTTGGATTTGGGCGCTAACCCCTTCGTTGCGTAAAGCCCCAAACCCAGCCGGCCATTCCACCGAAACGCCCGTTCCCACCCGGTCGCGCCAGGTCGGGCTGATGGCAGTGAGATGGCTGGTGAAGGTGTGGGTGGTGCCGCTGCCGTCGGCGCGATAGACCAACACCACGTCTCGATCAGGCAAATCCAGATCAGGGTTGAGGGCCACCAAGCGGGGATCGTTCCAGCGGGTAATGATGCCCAAAAATAGATCGGCTAAGACCGCTCGGCTGAGTCGTAATCCACTGCCAATACCGGGCAGGTTGTAGGACACCACAATGGATCCCGCAGTCATGGGGACAAGAATCACCCCCCGACTCACCCGGCTGATCTCGTCGTCACTCATGGCCACATCGCTAGCGCCAAAATCCACCGTACCGTCTAGCATCTGTTGGATCCCGGCGGCGCTGCCCAACGATTGATAGTTGACCACAACATCGGGGTTGACGGCCAGATAGTCTGAGAACCAGCGCAGATAGAGGATGGCTGGAAAACTAGCTCCCGCCCCATTCAACACGATGGGGGATCCCGATGGCGGTGGGGACGCCTGACAAGCCACCAGTCCTGCCACTGAGGCGGCTAACCCGACCACCACAGAGCGGCGCGAGGTCGGGCTTGATTTTTCCATGTCGGGATCCAGTTGCCTGATCATCCGTGTCAACCCCACAAGAGTGTCAATCCCATAAGTCCACCTGATCCTGGACAGCGCAGCTCTTGTTGTCAACCCACAAAAACAAGACACAAAAATAGGGTTTGAGTTCTGCAAGCGCTCAGGACTGCTTTAGACTGGCCCGGATGCCCAAAGCCTGTTCCGGCAGGTCGGTGATGACTCCCAAAATATCGGGCTGCTGGAGCAACTGGCGGATCCGCTCGGTATCGTTGACCGTCCAAGGCATAAGCGGGATCCCGGTCAAGTCAACATCGGCAGGCAGCAAACTCCAATGGGGTAACAAAATGTCTGCTTGAGCGTCAGCCCATAGAGTCAGTGCCACTTGGTCTAGCGGCTTTTTAGCATCCACCAACAGCCCCACGGTTACATCGCGCCACTGCTGTTTGATCGACTTCACCAAGGCAGCATCAAAACTGGTGAGGAAAAACTGAGTGGGATCCAGGCCCGTTAGCAACAGCTCTACCACAGTGGCCTCATGGCCCGCCTCTTTCAGTTCCACATCCAGCCGGATCCGGTTTTTGACGGTAGATATGGTTTCGGCCAGGGTGGGCACGGCTTTGGATTGGCGGATTTGTTCCAGCGTCATCTGGGTCAACGGGATCCCGTTCAGATCGGCATCGTGATGAACCACCAATGTGCCATCTCCACATCGACGGATATCCAGCTCGATCATGTCGGATCCCCAGCGAATTGCCTGCTCAAACCCCGCCAAGGTATTTTCTTGCTCCCCCGGTTGCCCACGATGGGCCACAATCAGAGGGGCGTCAGCAAATAGGGATCCAGCAGAAACGGTCATGACTGGCCTGAATGGAAGGGTTGGATGGGTTCTGATTGCTGTTTATCTGTTTTCTGGTCATCTGTTTTCTGGTCATCTACCTTCAGTTGAATGGTCAGTCCTGGCAAACCTTCCAGCTTCTCTTCCACAACCGCCTGTGTCGTCCGAGGCACCATAATGGTTAGACTTTGGGGCTGGCATTCGATGCTGATCGGGGCTGTCTCCAGGATCTCACCATCCATCACCACCAATTGAGCCGGATCTGTTGAGATTGTCACCCGTTTGGCTCGGAAATAGCCAATATCCTCCCGTTCCGCAGCATTCCCAGTCAAGGCTGATTGCAAAAGGTGATAGCCCGCCAAAATGCCACTAGAAAAACCTTCACAAGAAATGATAGTGATATCCAGCAGTCCATCATCAGGAATCACCCCGGCTGGGCCGTGGGCCAAAATCGAGGTGGAGGGGGCGGCATTGGCCACTGTAATGGCACTGGCTCGCACGTTGATCACCTGGTCATCCGTTTCGATCTGAGCATCAAACATCTTGATCTGACGGAGCTGTCGCAGCCCAGACAGCACATAGGCCATCATGCCGAACCGATCTTTAGAGGCGCGGTCGGCCATCTCTACGGTTGCCGCTTCAAAGCCGATACCAGCCAGCAAGATCATGGCCCGCCTCTGGTCTCCCTGATGGCACAGAGCTGAGTCCACCCGTCGTTCAAGGCCATTGAGCAGGGTGTCACAGGCGGCCTCCAGCGTATCTGGGATCCCTAGCGCATTGGCAAAGGCATTAGCTGTTCCCCGCGAAATCACCCCAAAGGGCACATCGGATCCCACCAGGGCGGTGGCCGCTGCCGACAGGGTGCCATCTCCGCCACAGGCGATGATCAACTGGGATCCCGCTGCCAAGGCTTGCTGGGCCAAGACATCAGCATCTTGGTCGGGGCTGGTTCTCCATACCGTCAGATCTAGCTTGGGTTCTAAGACGCGGCGAATATAGTCCAGATCCTGAATGGGATCCCCTTGTCCCGCCACAGGATTGAAGATCAGGTGAGTGGGTCGAGACATGCAGGCCTATGAAAAAATACTCAGTTCATGCGGGGTTCAAATTAGAGCATATCCTTTCATCAAGCTCAGGAGATTGATGGCCCATCAAACAGATCAAGCTCTCTGGATCCATCTTGAGAAAAGACTTTAGACCCGATGTCAGGTGATTCAGCCTAATATCCCTGTCTTCTCCAATGGGCTTTCCAGTGCGGGGTCTGGGGGGCAACCGAGTATCGTAGGGAGTGTTGTTGGGTTGAGGGTGTCCATGCTTCCTTGCTTTGCTGCGGAAATAGCTCAACAGACTGCTGAAGTCCTGGCGGAAGATGAGGTGATCACCACCAATCTAGAGCGGTTTGTCCTGGTGATCACGGTGGCTCTAAGTGTGGCCACGTTGCCGCAGGTGTTCAGTTGGGCCCGTCACATTCCCTACACCCTATTGCTAGTGATCACAGGATTGGGGTTGGCTTTGGTGGATGTACGGCTGGTCAATCTCTCACCAGAGTTGATCCTGACCATTTTTCTGCCCCCTCTGCTGTTTGAAGCGGCCTGGAACCTAAAATGGTCGGCCCTACGGCGGGAGTTGGTGCCTGTCATTTTGTTTGCGGTATTGGGGGTGGTGATCTCGGTGGGGGGGATCGGCTGGGGGCTACATCAGTTTGGGGGCATGGGTTGGCCGATTGCACTTTTGATTGGAGCGAGCTTAGCGGCTACGGATCCCGTCTCGGTGATCGCCCTGTTTCGGGAGCTAGGGGTGGGTGAACGGCTGCGGACATTGATGGAAGGCGAGAGCCTGCTCAATGATGGGGTGGCGGTGGTGGCCTTTGGCCTATTGGTCGGGATCCCATTGGGATTGGAAGAGTTTGACGTGCAGGTGACGCTGCTGCGGTTTATCACCTTTGTGGGCATTGGCATCGGGGTCGGTGGGCTGATTGGGTTTGGCATTTCCTACCTGACCCAGCGGTTTGATCTGCCCTTGGTGGAACAATCCCTGACCCTAACCGCAGCGTATGCCACCTACTTAGTTGCCGAAGAATTGGGGGGATCCGGTGTGATTGGGGTGGTGATCACAGGGCTGGTGCTGGGAAATTTTGGATCCCGGATTGGTATGAATCCTCGCACACGGGTCATTGTCAGTGAGTTTTGGGAGTTTTTAGCCTTTTTTGTCAATTCGATTGTGTTTTTGCTGATTGGCGATCAGATCGAATTTAATAGCCTCATCTCCACATTGCCCATTACTGCCATCACTATCGTCGCCATGATTGGGGCTCGCTGGGTGGTGATTTTTGGTCTTGGATTTCTCAGTAATACAGTTGCTCAATCACCGATTGGTTGGCGGGATCAGACGGTGCTGTGGTGGGGCGGGCTACGGGGATCCGTTGCGATTGCTTTGGCCTTGAGCGTGCCGACCGCATTGCCAGAGCGAAATGTCATCATCGCCATCGTCTTTGGAGTAGTTTTATTTACCCTCTTGGTGCAGGGACTTACCATCAAACCCCTGCTGCAAGGTCTCGATTTGTTGGGGGATCAACCCCTACAGCAGCGTTATCAAGAATTGCTGGCCCGCCGAGTGGCAATGCAACGGGTGATGACCTATTTGGAAGGCATTGAAGAAGATTATCCCGACCGGGATCCCGAACTCTATCGCTACCAACGCTCATTGGTAAAAGCGCAGTTGGAGGATGTTAGAGAGGATATGGACAAGCTAACCAACGATTATCCCAATCTCAAAATCCTGGCGGCAGAGCAATTGCGAGAGAAATTATTGACTATTGAGGCAGAAACCTACGCAGAGTTGGTGCGGGTTGGCCAACTCAATCGGGAACTGTCTCCCTATCTAGAAACGGCCATTCAGGAAGGCTGATCCAATTTGTGCCTGAAGAGTTTTGTGCTTGAGGAATCTGCTTGGACACAGTGGGACAGGATGCCATCAATATGGGCAACAACGGTGATAAGGGTGGTTTTCCAGGCTCTGGTGGATTTGTGACCCATCACACTTCGATGGCTTTGAGAAAAAAGTTTTGGTTCGATAAATCCACTTGGCCCTCCCGGTCGTCTACCTAGCAGATGTTGTTATGGCATCGCCTACAGAAGCCTCTAACATCGACCGCACTCATTCTTTGACCAATTTATCTGTTTTTCTTTTCGCGGAGGTTTTAACCGTGGCTATTCGTTCTGCTTTGATTTTGGCTGTCTGTTTGGGTGGTCTCGGAGCTACTGCTTCGTTGATTACTGCTTCAACGATGCCGGATCCTGTCTTTCACATTGCTCAGTCGAATCCTTGTGCAGGTGTGAACCCCTGTGGAGCCCCCAATCCCTGTGCCAGTCCTAACCCCTGTGCAGGATATAACCCTTGTGCAGGTACAAACCCTTGTGCATCTAAAAATCCTTGCGCTGGTGCTAACCCTTGCGCGGGCGCTAATCCCTGTGCAGGTACAAATCCCTGTGCATCTAAAAATCCTTGCGCTGGTGCTAATCCCTGTGCGGGCGTTAAATCCTTGCGCTGGTGCTAATCCTTGTGCATCTAAAAATCCTTGCGCTGGCGTTAATCCTTGCGCTGGTGCCAACCCCTGTGCTGGTCAGGCTCAAGTCGAAACCGCTGATGTGGAAGCGATGGAAGTTGCTGACGCTGAGTATGATCTGACCGTTATTCAAGAAGAAGGCAAAAATATTATCGAGTTGACCCAAACCCCCTGTCAGTTTCTCGAAAGTGAGGGGATGAATTTGGGTTTTGAATCCACCAGTGCGGACGACTGTGTCGAATTGAATAACAGCACCAAAGACACACGGGTGGCCCAAGCTCTCAGTGTTCCTGCCGGCGAATACACCTTCCGAGTCACCAATGACGGGGTTCCCTATGAACTCGGTTTCTTTTTGCGGGGAGCTGGTTTGCAAGGTGTGACTCTGCCCCGTATCAGTGGTGGTGGGTTGATGGATGGGGACACCAATGAGTACACTGTTGCCCTTACCCCCGGTGAGTATGTCTACAGTTGCCCTTTGAACCCTACTCTCAACTATCCCTTGACGGTAACGGCTAACTAGACCTGAACAGTTCAGGATTTGACTTTGAGTTCAGGGATCCCTACCTTTAATGCAGATTAATGCAGAATTATCGATAGGGATCCCTTTTTGTGATCGGATTTTATGATCGGATAGATTGAGTTTTATGCAAAATCTCATAGCCTCAATTGTTCTCTGTGAACTATCTCTTGCGGTGGCCAGTGTTCTCTTACTAATTGGAGAGTCTACGATGCAAGGCGAAGGTCAATCAAATCGGAATCGGTCTTGGATTAAAATTGGAGTAGCCTTAGCCATCGCCATTATTGTCTTTTGGCTGGCTTCCCAGTTTAATCTCTTGGAGACTGTGCAAACTTTTCTACAAAACTCTCTCGATTGGATCCGCGATGCTGGGGCAGTGGGATCCCTGGCCTTTATGGCCATTTATGTAGCAGCAACGGTGTTGTTTTTGCCAGCCTCTATCTTGACTCTAGGGGCAGGAGCGGTGTTTGGGGTCTTTGCAGGAGCAGCCCATGTGATCGTAGCTGCCACCATCGGGGCCAATTTATCCTTTTTGATTGGTCGATATTTGGCTCGGGATAGAGTTGCCAAACTGATCGAGGGAAATGCCAAATTTAAAGCCATTGATGAAGCTGTGGGTCAAGAAGGTTGGAAGATCATTGGCCTGATCAGACTATCTCCAGCCTTTCCGTTTAATGTGCTGAATTATGCTTTGGGACTGACTCAGGTTTCTTTTGTCGATAATCTGATCGGCACTGCTGGCATCATCCCTGGAACTTTTATGTATGTCTATATCGGCTCTTTGGCCGGTAGTTTAGCCACCATCGGCACAGAAACAGAGTTAGCGCCAGAAGCTCAAACCGCCCAATGGATTATCCGCATCGTTGGCCTGATCGCCACCATTGCCGTCACGGTTTATGTCACACGGGTGGCGAGAAAAGCCCTTAAATCTCAGAATTTGACCGAGGCAAACCAACCAGTAGAAGCTCAATAAATTAGTTCCCGCTGGATAAGATTGACAGACTGGGATGGTGATAAGCAGGCAGAGAGAGAGTCAGGGCAAGGGACTGCAGGGATAAGACGAAAAAGTGTAGACCGATTAGAGGCTACTCAGTATCAAAGAGGCCAGTACCAAAGTGGATTGATTAGAAGCTCATTGGTTTTGGGCTATTGGTATAAAATCCCCAGTCCCAACTAATCGACTCTCAATTATCAATCCCAGTCATGGATAGTATCGGTATGGGTCTTGGGAGGCTCTACCGTCTCCGACTCCGGCACCACCATGAGGCCGTAGCCCGCACTCTGGCAGAACTCGACGATCTCATGAGTTTCAAATCGTTCGGTCACAGGCTTGGGCAATCCCTGCTGGGCTAATCGCTGCGCATATTTACGGGCTCCAAAAGCACTTTCAAACCCCAACACGATGTCTTGATCCTGCACTTGAAGGGTATGAAGTCCCTCTTGCCCTTGACTCTGGTAGACCAGCACCAGAATGCTGTCGGGCAAGGATTCTTTGTCGATAGCCCGCAGATGGGATCCCTTCCCCACCTCCATTTGGCCTTGTGCCAAGAGCACCTCGCTAGCCTGATTGAGCCGTTCCATCTGCGCTTCCAGCAGCGACCGCCGCCGCTCATCATCCAACTGCGACAATTCAGCCGTCACCTGTTGGTACTGCCGAAACAAGCTACTGCGGATGTCGTGCTCACAGGATCCGAGGGGCAAACCGAGCAAGGCAAAGGCTTCTTTGGGGGTCATGGCAACCAAGGAATCAACCGCACTTTTATCATAGAGGCAACCTATTCTAGGGGATCCCTGGGTAGGGTCGCCTCATAAGTTTGTTCAGCTCTTAAGCTTTCAACCCAACCGCCCTAGTCCGCTGGGATCCCATTCACCACCAACTCGGCAATGGCTTCCGCCATCTGTTGGGTGCCAACGGGGGTGCCACGGGCCATGTCGTAGGTGACTTTTTCCCCGGCTGCCACCACATACTGCACCGCTTGCTCCACCCTTTCGGCAGCTTCGCGCTCTCCCAAGTAGTTGAGCATCAGCACCCCGGATAGGATCAGGGCGATGGGATTGACTTTGTTTTGACCAGCATATTTGGGGGCAGAGCCATGAATTGCCTCAAACACCGCCATGCCATCGCCGATGTTGGCTCCTGGGGCTACCCCTAAGCCGCCGATCATGCCCGCACAGAGATCTGACAGGATATCCCCATACAGGTTGGGCATCACCAACACGTCATACAGCTCTGGCTTTTGCATCAACTGCATACACATGTTGTCCACGATCCGATCTTCAAATTCGATCTCAGGGTAGTCTTGGGCCACCTCGCGGGCCACCGATAAATAGAGGCCGTCGGTGTACTTCATGATGTTGGCTTTGTGAACCGCCGTCACCTTTTTGCGCTGGTTGGCGCGGGCGTAGTCAAAGGCAAATTTGACGATGCGACGGCTGCCTTCCTCAGAAATCGGCTTTACCCCTAGCGCGGATCCCTGGCGAATCGGCTTGCCCGTCATCTCCATCAACTGAGTCCGCAACTGTTCGGCTTCAGTGGATCCCTTTTCAAATTCAATGCCCGCGTACAGGTCTTCTGTGTTCTCCCGCACGATGATCAGATCGACGGTATCAAAGGCACTTTTTACCCCCACCAGTGACTTGGCTGGACGCAGGTTGGCATAGAGATCCAGCTCTTTGCGAATCGCCACGTTGACCGAGCGAAAGCCAGTGCCGATGGGGGTGCCGATGGGCCCTTTGATGGCAATTTTGGTATCGCGGATCGAGTCCAGCACCTCAGGAGGGAGGGGGGTGCCATACTTGTCAATCACATCCACCCCAGCATCCATCGGGATCCACTCGATCTTGATGCCTGTAGCATCGATCACCGTCTGCATAGCGCGGGCAACTTCTGGGCCGATCCCATCACCAGGGATCAAGGTCACACGATAGGTCACAGTCAACGTCCTTCACACGCGAGGGTATATGAGTACGGCTAGATTAGCAGGATCCCTCGTCTAGAATCGATGTCAGAGATGACGAAAAGTGATGACGAAAAATGTTGTCGGGGTCAAAAGAAGGATGGTTCCCTGAATCCAGTATCAATCTTGCCAAGCGGCGGCATCTGCCATCGTCAGCACGTTGTTATAAATCGGTTGACCTGGCTCCTGTTTCCAGCTCTCAGCCAGGGATCCCAGATCGACAGCGGCAAACCCCAGCTCTGTGATCAACTGCGTCACCGTAGCCTTGGCTTCCAGATCATCCCCAGCGATAAAGATGACTCGGCGCTCCGTCATCGGTTTGTGGGGATCCCCTTGATCGCGGAGATGCTGCCAAAAGATGGTGTTGAAAGCTTTGACCACTTTGACATCAGCCAACTGCCGAGTGAAAAACTGCGAGTGGGTCAAGCCCATCAAATCGATCTCCCCATCCCGGTTGGGATAGTAATTGGCGGCGGTCACCAAAATTTTGCCCTTCAAGGCTTCAGCAGGCAGATCAGCGAACCGGCCAAAGGGGATGGCCTCAATGACGATATCGCCAAATAGGGCTGCTTCAGTGGAAGTGGCCGCTTGAGCCAGGGATCCCAGGTCTGCGATCAAATCCGAGAGGCTGGCTGGCCCACGGGAATTGCTGATGGCTACAGAGTGTCCCTGCTTGACCAGGATCCCTGCCAGAGTTGCGCCGATCTTACCCGCACCGAGGATACCGATATTCATGCTGTCTCCACTCAAGATCTAATTTCACTCAAAAAAGGGATCCCTATTCCTTACCCCATCAGGAGGGATCCCTTGATCACGGAAGTCGCTTAAATCAAGGCCGGAGATTGGGCCAAGAACGCCTCTAATTCAGTCAGGGCATCAGAGTCCATCTTGGTCTGCATGGGGCAAAACTTGGGGCCACACATGGAACAAAACTCGGCGGTTTTGTAGATGTCGGCGGGCAAGGTTTCGTCGTGATAGTCTTTGGCCCGTTCAGGATCCAATGACAGCTCAAACTGGCGATTCCAGTCAAAGTTGTAGCGGGCTTTGGACATCTCATCATCCCGATCTCGTGCCCCTGGACGGTGGCGGGCGATATCGGCAGCATGGGCCGCAATTTTGTAGGCAATCAAGCCTGCTCGCACATCCTCAGCATTGGGCAAGCCCAGGTGCTCTTTGGGGGTGACATAGCAAAGCATGGCTGTGCCGTACCAGCCCGCCATCGCGGCCCCAATCGCTGAGCTGATGTGGTCGTAGCCCGCCGCAATATCGGTGACCAATGGGCCTAAGACGTAAAACGGAGCTTCGGAACACTCCTCCATCTGTTTGCGGACGTTGAATTCGATTTGATCCATCGGCACATGGCCGGGGCCTTCCACCATCACCTGCACATCATGTTCCCAGGCGGAACGGGTGAGCTGACCAAGGGTTTTCAATTCCGCCAGTTGGGCCTCATCGGAGGCATCATGCAAACAGCCGGGACGGAGGGAATCTCCCAAGCTAAAGGACACATCATACTTTTTGAAGATTTCGATGATGTCACGATAGTGGGTGTAAAGTGGATTTTGCTTATGGTGGGCCAACATCCAACGGGCCAAGATGCCACCGCCACGGGAGACGATCCCCGTCAAGCGATTTTTGACCAGGGGCAGATGCTCAATCAGGATCCCGGCGTGGATGGTCATATAGTCCACCCCCTGCTGGGCGTGCTTTTCGATCACATGCAAAATGTCTTCGGCGGAGAGTTTCTCCACATCGCCATGAACACTTTCGAGGGCTTGGTACATCGGCACCGTGCCAATCGGTACTGAAGACGCCTCGATGATGGCGGAGCGGATCTGATCGAGATTGCCCCCGCCCGTGGACAGATCCATGACGGTATCGGCCCCGTATTTGACGGAGAGCTTGAGCTTGTCTACTTCTTCTTCTAACCCAGAAGAATTGGGGGATGCACCGATGTTGGCATTGACCTTGCACCGGGAGGCGATGCCGATGCACATGGGTTCAAGGTTGGGGTGGTTGATATTGGCGGGAATGATCATCCGGCCTCGGGCCACTTCAGCGCGGATCAGCTCTGGCGGCAGGTTCTCCCGCTGGGCCACATAATGCATCTCTTCGGTCAGGATCCCTTGGCGGGCGTAGTGCATTTGCGAGACATTGGGATGGCCTTGGCGGGCGGCAATCCAGGATCCCCTCAACGTGGTCTGGGGCGATTGGGTAGGCGAAACGGATGCGCTAGCGGATGCCGCGCTCAAGTCAGTGGCGTGATCTAACATGGGTGATGTCCTTAATAACAGCTTCCCTACGCCGATGTGAGTCGGGTCAGGTTCGAGGGATCTTTCTCAGCCTGATGGCAGTCCACCAGACACTCCCAGCGTTTTTGGATTCTATCACGGGGATCCCAAAGGTAATGTTTCGAGGCATTACATTCGAGACATTATTCAGATGAAAGTCAGTCGGGATCCCGGTGGGCAAGATGCTTTGTGGTGTACCAGCGATACAGCCTGTTGAAATATATCAACTATGGTTATTTACACAGAAATCGTATTATATTCAAAAGTCCAATTACTGATTGGCCTATAATTTACCTCAGCATGGCATCAATCATTACTGAACGAGAATTAGCCTATCTGATGCCTCACTATCTGATGACACAATAAGGCTTTTGTTCCCCTAGCGGTGCCCCGGTCGCAACCGTAATGACAGGAGAAAGTAAAATGGATGGTGCTAAAGGCAACCCTCAAACTGCCATCCTCTAACATGACTCGATTTAGTTAGAATGACTCGACTCGCCCCTGGCAGGATAAATACCCATTTGTAGCTTGGCAGTTTAAGTAGCCGTTTAAGCCCTGACTCGGCTCATAAATAGGGATCCGAACCAGGGAACCCTGAGGAGCACGGGTAGTCGTCTCCGATAACTGCTCCACAATGTCTTCTATTCGCTGCTCCTGTCTCTCCGCTCGGTTCGCCGATGCCCGCGCCCGCATCTGATGTAAATCCAGGCCACTGGGCAGACTAACGCTCTCCCAAGGGATCCATCGATCCAATTCAGGGCGAAATCCCGAAAGCAAAGCTAAGAGGCCAAGTCCCAATCCCAAAAGTTTGAGGTTTGCAGGAATAGTGAGGGGTTGATGCTGTTGACGATACTTGTAACGATGGGAAGCCTTTGGTCTGTAAGTGATAGTGTCTCGCTGTTTATAAACAAGAGGCTTATCTCTTTTGAGGTAGGTTCGTATGATGAAATTGTGGCTCATGACCTGACCTTAAGAGATGTTAACAGTGTACAAGGTTATACACTGTCTCTGCCTAAGCGATTTGGCTTATTTTCAACACTGACTGCCAAGATGGCGACCTGCCTCCAGTGGGATCCCGATTTGAACTTGTTGTAGAGCCAGATCCCTCACTGAGCTTCACTGAATTTCACAAAAGCTGAGCTACCGTCACGCCAGTTCCCCCGTCTTGAGCCTCGGCAGCGGCAAACTCTCGGACTCGGCGGTGGGATTTGAGATACTGCTGTACTCCAGCCCGGAGCCGACCTGTGCCATGCCCGTGAATGATCCAGATTGGGCCTGTTGCCGCCTCTGCAATGGCCTGGTCAAGCGCCTGCTCGGCATCAGCAATGGTACTCCCCCTCAGATCGAAGGTATTTTGACTGGTGCGGATCTCGATTGGGGCAACAGCCGGGGGCGGCGGTTTAGGCTTGGCCCGTTGTCGTTGTTTGGCCTGATGGTCATCAAGGGGGCTGAGCTGATGCAGGGCAACCGTAAATTTGAGCAGACCGCTCCGCACCGTAAAGTCATCGCCGCTGATGCCGATCACCTCCCCAATTTGGTCATACCCTCGCAGTCGCACCCGATCTCCCACCTGGGGATAAAACTCCATCTCCTCGGGCTCGGGGGGCTTAATATAAGCCTGCTCTAAGCGTTCTAGCTCTCGATGGGCCTGCTGTACGGCATGGGGATCCCCTTGTTTTTGCAGCTTGCGGATCACCTTGGCCACCTCTTGGCGAGCCGACTGGAGCTGTGCCTGGATCCCTTGGTTACGTTCCTGCTCTAGGGCATATGCTTGATCCATGAGACGGCGATAGCGTTGCTGCATCTGCTGCCGGAGAGTTTCCAGCTCTTGGTGCAAGCTTTCCGCCTGCTGAGTCCTGGCTTCTAGGGCTGACCGTTGCCGTTCCAACCCCTCAATAACGGCATTGACCTCTTGATTGTCCCCCTGCAAGTAGGCACGGGCTTGGGCCACAATTTCTCCATCCAACTGCAATCGCTCGGCAATGATCAGGGCATTGGATCGACCTGGGATCCCCCACAAGAGGCGATAAGTGGGGGAAAGGGTTTCCTCATTAAATTCCACCGACGCATTTTCAAAGCCGGGGTGGCGATATTTCAGGGCTTTCAATTCCCCATAGTGGGTGGTGGCCACCGTCAACAGAGCGGTCTGAGCACAATGTTCCAACAGGGCCGCTGCCAAAGCAGCCCCCTCCACCGGATCTGTGCCTGCCCCTATTTCATCGAGCAAGACTAGGGATTGGGGGGTCTGGGCTAAAGCTTGGATAATCCGACCGATGCGACGAATATGCCCAGAAAAAGTGGATAGATTTTGTTGCAGCGATTGCTCGTCCCCAATATCGACATAGATGCATTCCACCCAAGGGATCCCAATCGGTTCACGCGCCGGCAAAAACAGCCCTGCTTTGGCCATCAACAGCGCCAGACCCAAGGTTTTGAGAGCCACTGTTTTGCCGCCCGTATTCGGCCCGGTGATCAAGACCACCCGCAGATCAGCCTCTAGGCGAAAGTCAATGGGTACCACCCCCCCACCTGATTCGTGCTGGGTTTGCCACAGCAAGAGGGGATGACGCATCTGGCGCAAGGTGGGCGCGGCGGAAGCCTGCTCCGGCAGGAGAAACTGTGGTCGGTATCCCCTCACCCAGAGGCTATATCGCCCTCGGGCCAAGGCTAGATCCAGTTGCAGCATCACCGTTTGCAAATGCGCTAGATCGGGACTGGCGGATCCCACCTGGGCTGACAAGGCCTGAAGGATTTTTTCTTCTTCTTGGCGGGCTTGATTGAGCAATTGCCGCAGCTGATTATTGCTTTCCACAATCGGATAGGGTTCGACAAATAAGGTCGCCCCACTGCTGGAGGTATCGTGAACCAACCCGCGAATCTGATCTTTGTGACTGGCTTTGATTGGGATCACATAACGACCGTCTCGCTGCGTGATGGTGGACTCTTGGATGGCATTGGATTTTTCGGAGAGGATGCGGTGGAGCCGACCCTGGATTCGTTGTCGTTGCTCCCGAATGCTTTGGCGGATCTGAAATAACTTGTCGCTGGCGGTATCTTTGACGGTGCCATCGTCATCTAGGCTGTTGAGAATCGCCTGCTCAATGTCGGGATAGGTGCGGATAGTGGAGACCAGATCTGGTAATTCCACCAATTGGGGCTGATCATCAATGGCGCGGCGGGCGCGGCGAGCGGTGCTCAAGGTGCTAGCAATCCGTAACAGGGCTGCTCCTCCCAATAGCCCACCCCGCTCAGCCCGCTCCAGGTCAGGTAGCAGATCATGGATCCCTTGCAGCGACAGGCCCCCCGGCAATGTGCTCTCCAATAGGATCCCTTCTTGGGTCTCTTCTAACCACCGCTCAGAGGTGCCCTGATCAACCCAGGGATCCAAGTGTTGACAGGCCAGGGATCCGATTTTGGTGCTGGTAAAAGTGGAGAGATGCTCACAGAGACGCCCCCACTCCAATAACTGCAATGTTTCGGCCCGTAGAGCATTGACGGCGGCAGGATCGGGGGAGATGACAACAGACTCAATCACTTTAAGAGGCAGCAAAAATCAGGATCCGTAAGAGGGGGATAAGAGTCAAAGCGGACTAAATGGCTAGACCCGTCCCGACCCCTTCCTCTTCCGATTCACCTTAGCAAGTTTCGCCAATGCCCCCCACCACAAATCAAGGGATCCCATTCTTGAGTTGATCCATAGTTGAGCCATAAATGTCCGGGGTTGTTGCTGACGTGGATTTGGCATTGCTTCTAACTCAGTAAAAGTCACCATGCTGCAAACTTGTATCAAGCGCAGCCAGCCAACACCTAAACCCTCTCAGCCAAAGACATCCACCGCTCTGTTGATGTGTCAATGGCCGTTGTTAATTCCGCCAAACGCTCCGATAGCTTTTGCACCTCGCTGTAGCCATTGGGGGGATCCCCGTAGAGGATTTTCTCAATTTTTTCTTTCTCGGCTTCCATCTCAGGAATCTTCTGTTCTAACTGCTCGTACTCTCGTTTTTCTTTATAAGAAAGTTTGGAGATGGACTTGGATCCATTGTTATTGGTGATGTTATTGGTGCCACTAGGGCTAAGGCTGATGGGAGCCGATGAAGAGGCCGAGATCTTGGCAGTTTCAGTCTTTAGACTAGCTTGATCCGCCGCCTCTTGATCTTTTTTGTGGTCATAATAAACAGA
>JAAUUM010000243.1 GCA_012031565.1 Synechococcaceae cyanobacterium SM2_3_2 | reverse complement strand
GCAACGCAGCACCCGTTAGACGGTTATTGCTGGGCTGGCATCTGGAACTCAGGCGGCGGCCTCCCAGGCTGAGATCTTCTCGTCTGATGTTCAGATAACAAATCTCTGTGGTGGTGGGTAGACTGCTGAGCCAGACCGTAATCCTTGAAGATTTTTGCTTTAGCCAAAGGGATCCCCTACGATTCAAACAAGTCCGACTGCAAAAAAAACCTCAACTTGCCCCTCTAAACCTGTTATGCCACCAGAAACTCCCTTTCGGTCGATCCAGACCACTGAAGATCTATTAGAGCGATTTCGGGCTGGAGAACGGCAGCTCGAAGGGATCAACCTCAAAGAAGCCCAATTGCAAGGGGTTGATCTAAGTG
The DNA here is from genome assembly GCA_012031565.1 of Synechococcaceae cyanobacterium SM2_3_2. Taxonomy (GTDB): domain Bacteria; phylum Cyanobacteriota; class Cyanobacteriia; order Thermostichales; family Thermostichaceae; genus JAAUUM01. The sequence continues at coordinate 4,682 of JAAUUM010000243.1, read as the reverse complement.
GTTCCGAGTTGATGGCAGCTTTTCTCAGCCACGGGGATCTGCGCCGCTGCCAATTGTTAGCAGTCAATCTGTTTGGGGCCAACCTCAGCCATAGCGATTTGACCGAGGCCAATCTGTCCCAGGCGGATCTGCGGGATGTGGATTTTCATGGGGCTTGTCTGGCGCGAACCATTCTTTTGCAGTCCGACTTGCGGGGATCCAATCTGAATGGTTCCGATTTGCGGGGGGCCATTTTGGAAAATGCCAACCTCAGATATGCCAGCATCCGGGGATCCTATCTGGAAGGAGCCAACCTGCGGCAGGCGCTGTTGGAGGGGGCTAACCTTTGGGAAACCGACCTGAGCAACGCTGATCTGACCCAAGCCAGTTTGGTGGAAGCGCGGCTGTGTGGGGTGCAAATGGCCAAAGCACGGCTTGATCAAGCGGATCTGAGTCGGGCCAAGATGTGGGGAGCTAAGTTGCGGGAATCCAGTTTTTATCAGGCTCAATTGCAAGGGGCGTCGCTAAGTGGGGCTAATTTGTGGGCCGCTTGCCTACGGGAGGCCGATCTGAGCTTTGTGGAGATGAGTGAGGCGGATCTGATGAGTGCAGATTTGGGACTGGCTCGTCTATGTGGATCCCATCTGCGGGGCAGCGACCTCAGTGCGGCAGAGCTGGAACAGGCCGATTTGCAGGGGGCCAACCTGGAGGATGTCAGCCTGGGGGGAGCGAATCTGGAGGGTGCTAACCTCTGTGGCACCATTTTGCTGGGCACCAACTTGCAACTGGCTCAGCTCAGAGACGCTCTCTATGACGCCGATACTCAGTTTCCCGAGGGATTTGATCCGGCTGAGGCTGGGATGACTGTGGCCGCAGCGTAAAGGCTGGGTTGAGGATTCTTATTTTCCTCTGGTGTCATTCTGCCTCTCTCCAGCTCAACTTATCTCCAGCTCAACTTATCTCCAGCTCAATCTAAAGCAAGAAAGATTGCAACCCTAGCCCCAGTGTGAGACAAAGCACCTCCACCCATTCCACGGTTGCTCCGTAGGTGTCTCCGGTGTGGCCACCTAACGCTCGATCAAAGTAATAGCCCACGCCTGCAGCGATTAACCCGGATCCTAACGACCACAGTAAGAGGAAAGTCCAATCGGCCCAGAACCCGATCGCTGCTGTGGTGAGTACCAAGGGCAGCATCCCGAAGATGCCATCCTGCGGCCATTGAATCGATGCTTTGAGAAAATGCCCGGATCCGGTCGGTTTGAGATAGGGATAGAGGCCAATCGCCAATAACTGCCCCATCCGGCCCCAAGCTGGGGTCAAGACCAAGAGGATCCCATCCTGAGCGGGCAAGCTTGCCACCGCCGTACTTTTCCAGATCAGCAGGATGCAGAGGGCCATCACCCCATAGGCTCCGGTGCGGCTATCACTCATCACCTCCAGTCGGCGTTGTAGACCTGGAGACAGGGATCCCTCAGAATTACTCCCATTCTCTTGGCTCTGGGCCAAGTCATGTTCATTCAAGTCATGTTCATTCAAGTCATGTTCATTCAAGTCATGTTCATTCAAGTCATGACCATTGATCGACAGACCATCCGCCACATCAGCAACACCATCCAGGTGTAGCCCGCCTGTGACGATCAGCCAAGCTACGGTCACCAGGATCCCGCGCACTCCATCCGGCACCAGCCAGCTCAGCAGCCAATGCCATGCCACCAGGATGCAGCCCAAGCCCAACCCCACCAAGGGCAACCACCGAGCAATGCCATCAAAAGTCGGGGTCAACGGCAGCGGCAGCGGGATCCGAGTGTAAAAGATCCAAGCGGCCATCCCTTGAGAGAGAAGGCGGGATCCAGCGGGGGGCTTATCCACAAAGGCTCCTGTTGGCTCTGGTTTGATGGATTTGGTAATGATGCTGCCACCCTTTCTTTTGAGACTAAACAGGCACTAGGATGAGCACCTGTCTATCGTGCCCTTCTGTTTTCCCAGTAGACGTGACGCTTTCCCATGCTGCAATTGCGGAATCTGACCTATCACCCGGCTGCTACCCCAGAGCCGATTTTGAAGGATATCTCCATGACACTCTATCCCAGCCAATTGGGACTGATAGTGGGATCCAGCGGGGCGGGCAAAAGCACTCTGTTGGAGATTTTGGCGGGATTGGTCAGCCCCAGCCGGGGGGAGATTGTTTGGCAGGATCAAGTTCTCACCTCAACTCGGCTGAGATCGTTGGCAGGCTTGGTTTTCCAGTTTCCAGAGCGGCATTTTTGTGGTCTTACGGTCTTAGAAGAGTTGAGATTTGGCCACCCCGAAATTGAAGAGCAGCAGATCCAGCGGGCCTTGACTCAGGTGGGTCTAGAGGCTCTGTCTCTCCATCAGTCCCCCAATCAATTGAGTGGCGGGCAACAACGTCGTCTGGCGATGGCCGTTCAGTTGATTCGCAGTCCGTTTTTGTTGCTCTTGGATGAACCCACAGCGGGTCTGGATTGGTCAGTGCGGCAGCAGCTGATCGATCTCCTGGGATCCCTGAAAAGGAGTTGGTCGATTTTGGTGGTCACCCATGATCCGCAAGAACTGGGAGAACTGGCCGATGTGCAGTGGCAGATCCAAGGGGGCCGCATCCAGCAGAAGTAGTTGGCCTATGATCCCAAAGTTTGCTTAACCCGACCGATGATTCACTTTTAAGAAAGCACGTTTAAGAAAGCTAAGATGGATCCCGTTCAATTCCTCTCATCTTGGCTATCTTGATGTCTGCTTCTGTTATCGCAACAACCGCTGCTGTGCCCCCCCCATTTGAGCATCCCCCCACATCCGTAGCCATTTTGCACCTGGGCTGCGAAAAAAATCGGGTCGATACCGAACACATGCTAGGGATCCTCGGTCAGGCAGGGTATGTCATTGCCGAAGATGAGACGCTGGCGGACTATGTGATTGTCAATACCTGTAGTTTTATTGATCAGGCGCGGCAGGAGTCGGTGCGGACTCTGATGGATCTGGCGGTGGAGGGCAAGCGGTTGGTGATTGCGGGCTGCATGGCCCAACACTTTCAGCAGGTCTTGCTGGATGAGATCCCAGAGGCAGTGGCGTTGGTGGGGACGGGCGACTATCATCAAATCGCTCAGATCATGGGCCGAGTGCAACAGGGGGAGCGGGTCAACGGCATCACCCAAAATCTCGACTATATCGCTGACGAGACCGTGCCTCGCTTTCGCACCACCCATACCCCTGTGGCCTATCTGCGGGTGGCGGAGGGCTGCGACTATCGCTGTGCTTTTTGCATCATTCCCCACCTGCGCGGGGATCAGCGTTCCCGTTCCATTGAGTCCATTGTCACCGAAGCTCATCGTCTGGCGGCAGAAGGGGTGCGGGAGTTGATCTTGATCTCCCAAATCACCACCAACTATGGACTAGATCGATCTGGCAAGCCCCAGTTGGCCGCGTTGATCGAAGCGTTGGCTGCGGTGGATATCCCCTGGATTCGGATGCTCTATGCCTATCCCACCGGATTGACACCCACGGTTTTGGACGCGATCCAGACTAGTCCTAATATGCTGCCCTATTTGGATCTGCCACTCCAGCACAGCCATCCCGAGATGTTGCGGGCCATGAATCGCCCTTGGCAGGGACAGGTCAATGATCGAGTGATCGAACAGCTCAAGGCTGCTTTGCCGGATGCCACCCTTCGCACCACTCTGATTGTCGGTTTTCCGGGTGAAACGGAGGCCCATTTTGAGCACTTGCTAAAGTTTGTGGAGCGCCATCAGTTCGATCATGTGGGGGTGTTCACCTTTTCGAGGGAAGAAGGCACCGCCGCTTATGATCTGCCCGATCAGGTGGCCCATGAGGTGGCCTTAGATCGTCAAGATCGGTTGATGCGACTCCAGCAGGGCATTGCCTTTCGCCGCAATCGCTCCCAGGTGGGTCGAATCTTGCCGGTTTTGCTAGAGCAGGAAAATCCTGTCACCGGAGAATTTCTGGGCCGTTCGCCTCGATTTGCCCCGGAGGTGGATGGGGTGATTCATGTTCGGGGGGCGGGATCCCTGAATAGCTTAGTTCCCGTCCGCATCACCCAAGCGGAGCCCTACGATCTGTTTGGTCAGATTGAGACCGAGATCCCGGCCACCTTTGACTGGCGACGGGGATCCCCAGCCTGAAGTCTCAACCCGCTATCCTAAGACAATCAGCCTGCATTATTTTTTAGAGGATTCTTGACATGGACAAATCTGAGTTCCTCTATCCTCGGCATTCTTATAGCGGAGACTTCACACCCGAAAATATGATGTTCAATGCTAACTTGCAGGAATTTAGCCAGCGAGTTGGGATCATTTGTGCGCTAGAGACCAATGGCAAACTTTCCGCTGCGGATGCGTACAACCAGATCAAGTCCCTCTGGAAGGCATTAAAAAACTCCAAAAAAGAGCTAGTCGATAACCCCAGTATGATGAAAGGGCAGGATCTTGAGGAGGAGGATGGCGAGTGACCTGCTCTATCTTGACCGGGCTTGATCGTTCCATTCCGTCGGATGATCGTCAGGCAGTGCTAGTTACAGCCTGTTCATGATATACATGAGACATTCTGTGGTAAGCTTTAAAAAAATGAATCTCCTGTTGACATGAGTCGTTACTCCCTAGATATCCGCCAGAAAGTCGTCACTGCCTACCATCTCGGTAATATCTCAATTCGTAAACTGGCTCAACAATTTATGA
>JAAUUM010000032.1 GCA_012031565.1 Synechococcaceae cyanobacterium SM2_3_2 | reverse complement strand
TTCTCTCAATTCAGACGGTTCAATCTAGCTTCTGTAATCTGGCTTCTGTAATCTGGCCGTTCAAAGGGTGGTTCTTTTCATCAGCTTATCCTTCTGGCAAGTTGTCCTTCTGGTAACTTGTCCCTCTATCAACGGAAGCAAGGAATGCCACGTTGGGGAATCATCGCATGGCCGGATGAAGAATACTAGCAGGAAATGAAGGCATCACAATGGCCTGTTTCCTATCATGCCCATTCCCATAGAGAGCAAATCAGGTTGTCTTGATCCATCTGATTAAGTTGTGATTACATGCCTTGGGCGATGGGATCGAAGTAGGGGGGGAATTTGGTGTACTCGTCGTAAAGAGCGCCCCGAAAATTGGTGGCGGTGATATCGGCTTCCCGCAAATCCGCCCCAATCCGCAGATCGGCGCGGTTAAAGAGGGCATCTTGGAGATTGGCTCTGAGCAGCTTGATCCGATAGAGATTGGAGCCACTAAAATCGGTGCCTTTGCAGTTGGCCCCAATGAGATTGGCTCGACGCATCTTGCAGCGGGTGAGATTGGCTCCTTCCAGGTTACAGCGGCTGAGATTGGCCTCCCGCAAATCGGATCCCGACAGGTTAGCTCCGGCCAAATCAGCATCGGATAAGGTGGCTCCACTCAAGCGGGATCCCGCCAAATGGGCTCCGCGAAAATTGCGCTCTCCGGCGGCGTAGGCGGCGATCAGTTGTTCGGCACTGTTGATAGAAGGCATGGCGGGTGAGAGAGATGAAACAATTTGCAGTGTCTATCTTCCCCCGTTATGGGCCTGTTATGGAATAGCCCTCCCCCTGTTCTGTCCAGAAACTCCAGACTAGGGAGATATTCTGGTCAGCTTTGACTGTACAGATGACTGGAGAGATTTGCCTGCCTAGTTCTCCAGCCATGCCCACCCGCAGGGATCCAGAGCCTCTAAAATCGACACAGACCCCATCGGGATCCGGTTTTATGCTCAAGAGCCTGCACATCGAAAACTTTGCCCTGATCGAGCGGCTGGATTTGGAGTTTGGATCCGGGCTGAATGTGTTGACAGGGGAGACGGGGGCGGGCAAGTCGATCATTTTGGATGCCCTTGATGCCGCTTTGGGGGGGCAGTCTCCACCCAGTCGGTGCGCTCGGGCAGCAACCGGGCCCTGATCGAGGCCACTTTTGCGGTTACTCCGCCGCTGCTGCAATGGCTGGAAACCCAAAGCATCGAGCCTTTGGACGAAGGATTGGGTTTGGTCTGTAGCCGTGAGATCACCAGTCGCACCAGTCGCTCTCGCATCAATGGCATCTTGATCAACCGTCAACAGGCCCAGAGTCTGCGGGAAAAGTTGGTGGAGATCACCGCCCAGGGCCAGACCCTCCACCTGCAAAACCCATCGACCCAACGCCGCTGGCTGGATGGATTTGGGGGATCCCCTTTGCACAAGGCTCGCCAAACCGTTCAGGCCCATTATCAGAGTTGGAACAAGATCAAAACGGAGCTAGAGAGCTACCAGCAGGATATTCAGACTCGGCTGCAACGGCTGGATCTACTCAAGTTTCAGGCCCAAGAACTCAACAGCCTCAACCTGAGGGATCCCGATGAGCTGGAGCAGCTAGAGCGGGAACGGGATCGCCTCGATCACAGCGTTGATCTGCAAACCCAAAGTCTAGAACTCTATCAACTGCTCTATCAGGCGGATGGGGAGACACCGACAGCTGCCGATCTGTTGGGGCAAGCGGAAACCCTGATTCACGCCATGACTGGTCTCGATCCTGAACTGGAGTCCATTGCGGAGATGATCACTTCTGCGCGGGTACAGACCGAGGAGGCCAGCCGCTTTTTGTACGACTACGGAGAAGGGTTAGAGACTGATCCGGGCCGTCTAGAAAAGATTGATAAGCGGGTGACTCGCCTCAAGCAGATGAGCCGCAAATATGGCCCCACGCTGGCCGAGATGATCCAGCACGCCCAGCAGGTCAATGCCGAGCTGGAACAAATTCAAGATCAGGGATCCAGCCTGGAGGATCTGCAACAGGCCGAGGTGGCCCACCGCGAGAAGCTGGTGCAAGCCTGTGAGGGGCTGACCCAACTCCGCCACAAGGCCGCCACTCAACTGGAAAAAAACTTGGTAGCCGAGCTGAGTCCGTTGGGAATGAGCGGGGTGCAATTTAAGGTGGAGATCAAGCCGGGATCCCTCAGTGCGGAGGGGCACGACCAGATCACCTATCTGTTTAGCCCCAACTTAGGGGAGCCGCTGCAACCACTGGCCAAGGTGGCTTCTGGCGGAGAAATGAGCCGATTTTTGCTGGCTCTCAAAGTGGTGTTTAGCCAAGTGGATCCCGTGGCCACGATGGTATTTGACGAGATCGATGCGGGGGTGTCGGGCAAAATGGCCCAGGCGATTGCCACCAAGCTCCATGCCATCGCCCGCGATCACCAGATCTTGTGCGTTACCCACCAACCCCTGATCGCGGCCCTCGCCGATCACCACATTCGCGTCTCCAAGGCCGTCCAACGCAAGCGCACCCAAGTATTGGCGGATCCCCTATCGGCAGATCAGCGGCGGCAGGAACTGGCCCAACTCGCCGCCGGACATTCGGCCCAAGATGCCCTGGCGTTTGTGGAGGCTCTGCTGGCCCAAGCCGCCCAGATGCGCTCAGGGGATCCCGCCCGCCCCGTCAGTCCTTCCATCAGCTCTTAGCTGACTGTGACTGGCTTCCCAACCCAGCAAAACGCTCTTGCGCTCCACCCCCCAGCGAAACCCGCCCAACTCACCGGAGGCCCGGATCACGCGATGGCAGGGAATGAAATATCCCACAGGATTGCGTCCCAACGCTGTTCCCACCGCTCGGGCTGCTGAGGGCCGACCCATGACAATGGCCAGATCTTGATAGGTGGTCAGCCCGCCAAAAGGCAGATTGAGCAGTGCCCGCCAGACTTGGATCTGAAAATTCGTTCCTTTGACCCAAAGCACGAGGGGATCCAGTTGGGTGGCAAGGGGCTGCAAGATTCGGTCACTGATGGCTTGGGTGGCCTGTTGATTGTGGACAATTTCAGCCTGGGGCCACTCCTCTCGCAGATGATGTTGAGCCGCTCCAGGGTGGACAGGATCCCCAAAATCAAGCTTGCAGACCCCCCGAGCGGTGGTGGCGATCAGACAGTCTCCCAGGGGGGTGGCATGGATCCCATATTCAATGGTTAAGCCGGATCCCTTTGTCTTGCACTCACCCGGAGACATGGCTTCCACCGTGACAGATAGATCGTGTAATCGGCCCGGACTGGATGATCCACCCTCAGCACTCAGCGCCATAAGACTTTTGGTCTCAGCGATTTTTTCTTTGGCATAGGTGACGGTGAGATAGGGCCAGAACCGTTTGGGATTGATGCCCGCCCAATGAGCGAATACCCGCTGAAAGTGATGCTCGCTCAGATCGACGTGCTGGGCAATGGTGGCCAAATCAGGTTGATGCAGATGGTTTTGTCGCATGAAGGTGATGGCTTGGGCCATACACTCATAGGTTGTGCCTGCATAGGTTGTGCCTGCTGGTCTGGGGGTGTCTAGGGCTAGGGACATATCGGGAGATGGCGGGATTGGATTACTCAGTGCGAGAGTTCACCCGTCGCTGCCGGAGATATCGCACTCCCCACAGCCCAACAAAGTAGGCCACCACAGCGGCAATCGCGCCCGTAAACCCACAGCCCACAAACAGAGGGACAATCATCTCACCCCCCAGTTGCATCCAGTTCTGATCGGTTTCAAACACCGCCCGCGCCGTAGCAACCCCCCGTGATTCGGGATCCTGTAGTAGCCATTGCCCCACCCGAAAGTTGAACAGATAGATCGGCACATAGGTCAAAGGATTACTGATCCAGGTGCCCGCCGCCGCCACCAATTTGTTGCCCTGAAAGGGGATGGCCAGCACCAAAGCCACTAACGTCTGAAAGCCAAAAATGGGAAAACATCCGGCAAACACCCCGACCGCCAGCCCACGAGCAATAGCCGCTGGTGTGGATTTGAGCCGGATCAGTCGCAAGTAGAGATAACGGGATCCCCGTTGCCAATCGAAGCGTTTGAGGGAACGGCGCAACGGAGGAGGTGAATCAGACTTGGGTAGTGGATTTGCAGAGTTGACAGAAAAGGGCAAAGTCATTGTCAACAGCTCTGAGAAAGGGGGGATGATGCTCTCTTAGTCTACTGGTAGTCTACTGGTGCCACCCACCCCAGCAAACGCCTCCCCTGAACCCCTATCTTGAACCCCCATCTAGAAAGGCAGCGAGTCAGAGAACAGCTCTTTATCGATTTCACTTTTGGCCCATTTCACTCATTTTGGCGGAAGGATGGCCAGTGAATACATCCAAACGCAATCCAAATGCGTCTTTGAGTAGTCTAGACATAATTTGGCCCTATTCACCAGAGGCAGGTGCAGCAATGGCGGTTCCCTATGATGTTGTGATCATTGGCGGTGGATCGGGCGGTTTGGTGGTGGCCAGTGCCGCTTCCCAGCTCAAGGGCAAAGTCCTGTTGGTGGAAAAAGCTCCTCGCATTGGGGGGGACTGTCTCTGGTATGGCTGTGTGCCCAGCAAGTCTTTGATTCACATGGCCCATCAGGTTCACACCATCCGGCACGCGGCTCAGATGGGGCTGATCAAAGTGCCGGGAGCTGAGCAGCCTACGATTGACTACCTCAAGGTCTACAACCATATTCGGGGGGCACAGCAGTTTATCGCCAACCATGCCGACTCGCCGGAACGGTTTCGCGGGTATGGGGTGGAACTGGTGGAGGGATCCGGCCATTTCACAGATCCCGAGACATTTGAAGTAAATGGACGCAAATTGCGGGCCAGAGCGTTTGTGATTGCCACGGGATCCCGAGCCTTGATTCCCGATGTCCCTGGCTTGACAGAGGTGGGCTATCTCACCAACGAAAGTGTTTTTGACCTGCAAAATCTGCCCGCTTCCATAGCAGTGGTGGGCGGGGGGCCGATTGGGTGCGAACTGGGACAGGCTCTGGCTCGGCTGGGATCCCAGGTCACCCTTATTGCGGGCAGCAAGCCTCAAATCTTGCCCAAAGAGGATCCCGAAGCGGCTCTGATCGTTCAGCAGCAGATGCAATCGGAAGGGATCCAAATCCTGACCCAAGATCGGGTCATTCGAGCCAGAGCCATGCAGGGCAAAAAGATGTTGGAACTCAGGAGCGGCAAAGTCCTCCAGGTTGACGAGATCTTGATCGCCTCGGGTCGAATCCCTAATGTAGAAGGATTGGGGCTGGAACAAGCCTCCGTGGCCTACAGCTCCAAAGGCATCGAAGTCAACGACAAATTGCAGACCAGCAATTCTCGCATCTATGGCTGTGGCGATGTGATTGGCGGCTATCAATTCACCCATGTTGCCGCCCACGAAGCCGTGACGGTGTTGACCAATACCCTGTTTGCCCCCTTTAGCAGCGTCAACTACACGGTGATTCCTTGGGCCACCTTCACAGATCCCGAATTGGCTCGGGTTGGTCTGACCGAAGCAGAAGCCCGCAGCCAATTTGGGGATCAGGTGGTGGTGCTCAAAACCGAGATGATGCACGTGGATCGAGCCCAAGCGGAAGGGGCGACCCAAGGCTTTTGCAAGATCATCTGTCAGGCCAACGGCCAGATCTTAGGAGCCCATTTGGTGGGCAAATCCGCTGGCGAACTGATCCACGAGATCGTTCTGGCTATGAACAACAAATTGCCAGTTTCTGCCCTGACCGGGATCCATGTCTATCCCACCCTGTCCGAGGTTTCCGCCAAAACCGCTCTGCAATTCAAGAAGCAAAAGTATGCCAAAAACACGTTTCAACAAAACTTTTTGAAAGGGTTCTTTGGCCTGAGACGGCGGTGGGCCAAGTCTTGAGCAACGGTGGGAGTCCTGATGTCAGCGACCGAGACCCCGTGAAGTTTAGTTGCCAGCCGTTGCCAGGATCCTTGAGGTTGCTGATGATCGGGATTGAGATTGATTTGATCTGCCCTATCGTAGCCCTGTGCTGGAGCGACCTATGACACTAGAACTCAGTCTGCTGATCTATGGGATCCTCCTGGTTGCGGGGGGCATGATGGGCTTTGCCAAAGCCGGCAGCAAAGTCTCTCTGATCATGGGTATCGGGGGCGGCATCCTCAGTGGGATCGCCTTTTGGCTCAGCCGCAGCAATCTCACCGCCGCCTATGGCCTGGGCCTCGGATTAGCCGTCATCCTAACCATCGTTTTCATCGGTCGCTATCGCAAACCCAAGCCTGGATGCCCGCAGGCATGATGGCAGTGGTGAGCGGCATTCTCTCCCTGCTGTGGTTGGGACAGCTAATCTTTTGAGCCATCCCCTAAAATGGGGAAACTGAGCAACAGATTGGCATGACCAGCTCTCTAGACCCCAAGGATCCAAGACTGTCAGATATCCCTGCCGTTATGGAGAGTCAACTGCCCGCCACCCGTCAAGATTGGGGCCACCTAGAAAGTCGCTTGCTACTGTCAAGGTCTCCACTCTCCAGTATCGGGCGACCTCGGCTGGCTCTCACCCTCGGGGATCCCGCCGGAATTGGCCCTGAGATCATCCTTAAAGCCTTGGCCGATCCTACCCTCCATCAGGTGGCTGAGATCACGGTGGTGGGTGATCCCGCTGTTTTGCACCACACCTATCGGGCGCTCAAAGCGACCAGCGGTGAGCTTTTACAGGATCCCGATGCCATCTCTTACTTGGCCTGTCCATCAGCGGGAACTATTACGACGGGGCAGGGGGATCCCCGGTCGGGAGAATCCAGTTTTGTGTGGCTAGAAACCGCCATCACCGCCACCCTCCACCATCGTTTTGATGGCATCGTCACAGCCCCTATCGCTAAGTTTGCTTGGGCTGCTGCCGGACGGCATTTCCCTGGCCAGACGGAAGTGTTGGCCCAGATGGCCCAGGCAGCTTTATCCCCCACAGCAGCCAGGATCCCGTATGGGATGCTCTTTGTGGCCCGTTCCCCTCACTCGGGTTGGGATCTGAGAGTCCTGTTGGCCACCACCCATATAGCCCTGCGCCACGTGCCAGATGCCCTCACCCCAGAACGGGTGCTGGAGAAGCTCGATCTCTTGGTCAAAACCCTGCGGCAAGACTTTGGCATTCCCCATCCCCACATTGTGGTGGCAGGACTCAATCCCCACAGTGGCGAACAAGGGCAGCTGGGATCCGAGGAACAAGACTGGCTCACCCCCCTGCTAGAGCGCTATCAACAGCAGCATCAAGGGACATTATCCCTGCGAGGGCCAATCCCCCCGGATACCCTCTGGATGGCTCCAGCCCAAGCTTGGCAGGATCCCAAAGCTATCAATAAAAGATCCGATGGCTATCTGGCCCTCTATCACGATCAGGGGCTGATTCCCGTCAAAATGCTGGCCTTCGATCAAGCGGTCAACACCACCATCGGCCTACCTTTCATTCGCACCTCCCCCGATCATGGCACCGCCTTCGACATTGCTGGGCAGGGGATCGCCCGCTCCGACAGCCTCAAAGCCGCCATCCGGTTAGCGGCAGAGTTGTGTTTGTCAAAGGGCTATGGAGATAGCTCAAAAGGTTTAGCTCACCCTACAGTTGCTGAATCCTGAAGCCAATTGGCCACCGCCAGTCCCCCTAGGCTGACCTCAATCATGATCTCCTGAGCCTATTCCCACTCGATGGTGCCAGGTGGCTTGGAGGTGATGTCATAGACCACGCGGTTGATGCCAGTTACTTCGTTGACAATGCGGTTGGAGATGGTGGCCAACAACTCGTAGGGCACCTGAGCCCAGTCTGCCGTCATGCCATCCTCGCTACTGACCATTCGCACCACCACCGGATAGGCATAGGTGCGCTTGTCTCCCATCACCCCCACCGAGCGGACGCTGGGCAATAAGACCGCAAAGGCTTGCCACAACTGGGGATAGAGGCCGGAGCGGTTGATCTCTTGCCGTACGATCATATCGGCATCTCGCAGCAAGGCTAGCCGGTCGGGAGTGACCTCTCCAATGATCCGAATCGCCAGACCTGGCCCTGGGAAAGGATGCCGCATGACAATTTCCTCGGGCAAACCCAAGGAACGACCCACTTGTCGCACTTCGTCTTTGAACAGCTTGCGTAGCGGTTCCACCAACTTAAAGCGCAGATCGTCGGGTAGCCCGCCTACGTTGTGGTGGCTCTTGATCTTGACGGCCACTCGCTCCCCTGTTTTGGGATCCACATTGGTGTTGGCAGACTCAATCACATCCGGGTAGAGGGTGCCTTGGGCCAGATAGTCAAAGGGCCCGATCCGGCGCGATTCTTCCTCAAAAACATGGATAAATTCCGCCCCGATGCGCTTACGCTTTTCTTCGGGATCCGTCACCCCTTCGAGTCGCTGCCAAAAGCGTTCTTGAGCCTCTACATAGTGAACCTGGATATGAAATTGCTCTTGGAATAGCTTCAAAAGGCGCTCTGGCTCCTGCTTCCGCATAAAGCCCTGGTCAATGAACATACAAACCAGCTGATCGCCAATGGCCCGGTGCAGCAAGAAGGCTAGCGTCGAGCTATCCACCCCGCCAGAGAGAGCCAACAACACCCGCGAGGATCCCACCTTGGCTCGCACCTCACGAATGGTTTCTTCCACAAAAGCATCTGTTGTCCAGGTGGGCTCGCAATGGCAGATGTGATAGACGAAATTGCGAATCAACGCTTGGCCACCTGCAGAATGCACCACCTCCGGGTGAAACTGAACGCCATAGAGAGCACGCTCATGGTGGGCAATGGCGGCACAAGGGGTATTGTCGGTGGAGGCTAAGATTTCAAACCCCTCCGGCAACTGGGTCACTGAGTCCCCGTGGCTCATCCACATGGTGCTGCCCTCCTCCACATTGGTGAGCAGATCGGTGGGGTCGCTAATATGAAGCGCAGCTCGGCCATATTCCCCTTTTTCTGCGGGTTCGACACCGCCCCCCCAACTGTTGCACCATCAGCTGCATACCGTAGCAGACCCCCAATACCGGGATCCCGAGGTTCCAGATTTCCGGGTCACAGAGAGGGGCCTGATCTTCGTAGACGGAATTGGGCCCACCTGACAAAATAATGCCGTGGGGGGCCAATTGCCTCAACTGTTCCGCTGTGGTGCGATAGGGCAAGACTTCTGAGTACACCTGCGTCTCTCGGATCCGGCGGGCGATCAGCTCCGAATACTGGGATCCGAAGTCCAGAATGACCACCATCTGGCGGCGATAGGGATCCGGGGTGACAGACTGAGCGGAGGTGAGGGAAGAAGATGCGGAAATCACAGAAACACCTCAGTTAAATGAATACAGAAATAAATGAATACGGGGAAGACTTTAAGGAGCCATTCAGTCATGACCCATGATGCGTAATGATTGCGAGGAAAAACCTTTAGGGCACCCCAAGAGCAGCTCATGAAAACCAATGATGGGAATCAGGACTGATTGACTAAGTTTGGGGGGTCTTGCGATATGGAGAACAGGGAGCGAAAAGGTTTATCCTCTACTCTAGCAGTCTGCTTAGGATCCTTACCCCTATTAACTCTTCAGGTTGACTCTTCAGGTTGGGTGCCGGGATCCCAGATCATGTGTTGAGATAAAGAAGATGAACGCAAAAGATTCTGTTTTTGGGTTGTGCTCTGATCGCTTGCATTGGCCATGCATTCTACCGAAACCTTTCGAGACTATGTGAAACGTCGCTACCAGCACCAGCAGCGATGGCAAAGTGGCCAGAGTTGGATCCAACAGGGATCGGCTTTGGTGGCCTGTATGACCATGACCGTCGCTGGGGTTTTGAGTCTGGGGTTGGAGGAAAAAGAAAGCTGGGAACGGTGGGGATGGTCAGGAATGACGCCAGGACTGGTGTTATCTGGCCTGTTGGCGGTGGGGTGGGGCTTGATAAGTCTGTCGCTGGGGCTAGCCACCGTTGCCGACCATCGCATTCAGTCCTCACGGCGACTAGGGGTTGGCTCCTGGCAGCTGGATCTCCATCTTTTGTGGCAGGACTATATCCAAGATCTGCGGCTGACCTGGCTGGATCCCCAATATGGCCGTCTGGAAATGGCCCGTCAGATGCTGGTGCAGTGCATCCAATTGTGTGATGATTTGTGGCTGGAATCGGTGGAAGCCCGCTACTGGTTATCCACATTGCCCACCCCCCTAACTGCCGGAGAAGAGATTCAACTGCTGTCTCAGCTCTCTCAGGACTTGCCGGGATATGTGGGCCATCTGCAACAACAGCATCAACGCTTGATGACGTTGGTACCCCAATTGCAGGGGGGGATCGAGCAGTTTGAAGCGGTGTTGATCTCGATTGAACGGGAGTTGGAGGGTTACTTTGAGACATCCCCTGCCCTACTAGATGTCAGCCGGGATCCCGCGCTTGAGCAATTACGGGAGATGGATTTGGTGCCGGTGGTGGCCCTGAGCCAAGATTTAGTCCGGGCGGATGGATCCCTGCAAGGGGTAACGCAGGAGATGGAGCATTTGTTTGATCAAATTCTTGCCCCCATCACCAGCTAAGATCCCCAGCTAAGAACCATCGAGTTGAGCAGAACAAATCTTGATCAGGGGATTAACGACGTGCCGGATCGGTTGCATTTAAGCATTGAAGAGACTGACGAACAAGCCATCACTCCGGGATCCCTCAGGGATCTTGATCTGTGGTCGCAAGCCGGTTGGCAGCACTATCTAGACTGGGATCCCTCCCCTACCCAGATAGGCCAGTTGCAGCAGCTTTACGATTGGGTGATAGAGGGCAATCAAACCCAGAATCTCACCCGCATTACCGAGTCAGTGGACTTTTGGGAAAAACATTTGTGGGACTCCCTCCGCCCCCTTCAGGCGTTGCCAGTGGGGATTTTGGCACCCAGAGACAATCTGGAGCAAGATGACCCTGCCGCTGAGTCTTTTTACGCACCTTATACAGTAATCGATATTGGCAGCGGGGCTGGCTTTCCAGGGATCCCGGTGGCGATTGCCAATCCTGAGTGGCGGGTGACGCTGTTGGATGCCACCCAACGACGGATGCAGTTTGCCGAAATGGTGGCAGCAAAGGTGGGCTTACGAGGGATCCAAGTGCAAGCGGAGCGGGCAGAAACCTGGGGCCAACTGCGCCGAGAGGGGTATGACTTGGCTCTCAATCGGGCTTTGGGATCCGCTGTAGTCTGTGCCGAATTGAGTATGCCGATGCTGAAAATCGGTGGCCACGCGCTGCTCTATCGGGGCCATTGGGATCCCGACCAAGAGAGCGCCCTCCAACGAGCCTGTCAAAAATTGGGGGCAATCATCAAAGCGGTGGATCCCTTTGTCACCCCCATCACCCACAGCATCCGACATGGGATCCTGCTGAAGAAAATAGCGCCTACGCCTGCCACGTTTCCTCGTCCAATGGGAATCGCCGCTAAGCGACCTTTAGCTTAGAGACTTGGGGTAGCTTGCCCGTTGTCAGATTGATGCTTCTTATCAAAGTGTTGAGGATCTAGAAGAATTGGGAGGACTGTTGTTTGTTTACATCGGCATCACATCCACTCGGCTAGCATTACCCCGTCCATAATGAAAAAGGCCCCCAAGTTTTTTGAGGGCGCTTTTCTCATTTAATGGCTGTGAATCAGTGGCTGTGAATCAGTGGCTGTGAATCAGTGGCTGTGAATCAGTGGCTACGAATCAATGGCTCTGACAAGATCAATAACTCATTCAACGCTAAGCGCAGAGGCGATCCAGCTATCAAAGAGATCCTGATGATTGGCCACCCATTCTTCGGCATGACGACGGATGTCTGCCACCGAGTCTTCCCCTTCCTGCATCAAGTTATTTTGGGCGTTGATGTCATCAAGGGGAACCTGGACTTCTTCAAAAAAGCGAGCTGCCGCAGGATTGGCTACCAAGAAGTCGTTGTTGACCAACACCTGTTGCTGATCAACCGCAAAGCCCAGATTGATACCGTTGGCGGTGGTATCTTCCTCTGACAGGTCTCCTTGGGCCTCTGGTAGATCGGTGTAGGGCACTTGTAGCCATTCCACCTCTTCTCCAGGGGTCAAAACCCCACTGACCCAATAGGGCGTCCAGGTGTAGTAGAGAATGGGATCCCCTTGCTCAAATCGAGTTAGAGTATCCGCCATCAGCGCGTCATAGCGGCCCTGATCGTGGTTGACAGCATCTCTCAGCTCATAGGCGTCGAGGTGGTGTTCGATCACCAATTCACAGCCCCAGCCAGGATTACAGCCCGTTAGATTGGCTTGGCCATCTCCGGTGCTATCAAACAGGGCCGCTATTTCGGGATCCGCCAGTTGGTCGAGGGTGGTGATGTTGTATGCGTCAGCGGTGGCCTTATCTATCAGGTAGCCCTGCAACACGCCGGGGATGATGGTGCCCAGCCTCTGCATTTGCGCCTCACCACCATTGCGCTCAAAAAACTCTTGGTGCAAAGCTGTCCAATGCACGGCGCTGTAGTCCGCATCCCCATTGGCAATAGCCACATGCATCGTGGCATATTCCAGCTCTTGAGCAGGGCGAACATCGTAGCCCAATTGTTCAAGTCCAATGTTGACAACTTCAGTTTGAAACAGCTCTCCCAAAACGGAGTAAGCGGGGGTCACTTGAACTCCTGAGCCTGGTAGATTATCCTGAGCTGAAACTTGGGTGATGGGATGGTTGACGGTAGAGATCACAAAACCTGTAGCAAGCACCATAGCGGTGGCAGCAACAGAGGTTAAAAGGGTCGGGTTTTTCATAGTGTTGAGATGAGTTAGTAAACATCAAGTTAAGAACCAGCCTGACGTTGAACCACTCAGAGCCAGACCGGAAGATAGCCACAAAAACTGGACAAAAGATCTCAAGATGTAGATCCTAGAGTGTCCATTTTGAGTTGTAAGACCATCCTTCGCTATGGTAATCAAATAGAATAAACAATTCAAGTTTGATTCAAGCCTGAGCCTCTATTTTGTGAGGAAAATGTATTGACAAAAACTAAAGATATCAAATCGAATCTATTAATCTCTAATGAATGTCTTAATCTATTTTTCCGTCTTGACGCTGATGCCCTCTTGATCCAGAGGCTGAAATTGACATCTGTGGATGGGACACAATAATAATCACGCAACATCAATCTATGACTGCGAGTCTGAGACTGCTATTGAACGAGATTACTATTGGACAGAGATTACTATTGGACAGAAGGTTCAGAGATGCTGTCGGTGGACTTGACCCATTTCAATATCAAACCCAGTGGCCCTCGCTTGTGAAACGGGATCCCTTTGGGTTGGCCCATTGCCTGCGTCACCCGATCCAACACAATGGCCAAGATGACGATGCTAATGCCCCCAGTGGCAGCTAGACTGACATCCAGCCGACCAATGCCTCGATTCACCATCTGCCCGAGACCGCCCACCCCAATCAGTGAGGCGATCACCACCATCGACAGGGACAACATCAAAGACTGGTTCAACCCGGCCAAGATCGTCGGCATCGCCAACGGTACCTGAACCTCCCACAGCAGTTGATTAGGGGTGGATCCAAAAGCTGCTGCTGCTTCCACGGCTTCTTTTTGTACCTGCCGGATCCCTAGATTGGTCAGACGAATCAAGGGGGGCACGGCAAACACCAGCGTTACGATCACCCCCGGCACAGCCCCAATGCCAAATAGCATCACCACCGGCACCAGATAGACAAAAGCAGGTAACGTCTGCATCGCGTCCAAAATCGGGCGCAGGATCCCTTCAAAGCGGTCGTTGGTGGCACTGAGGATGCCAACAGGGATCCCAATCAGGGTGCAAAAGGCCACCGCAGTCAGCACCAGCGATAGGGTGGTCATAGATTCTTGCCACGCCCCCAGGGATCCCAGCAGCAGCAAGCCGCTAAAACAAGCCAGGGCTAGCCCCCGGTTGGTCAGCTGCCAAATCAGCAGCGGGGCCACCAGCACAAAAATCAATGAGGGGATGGCCAATAAGAAAGACTCAATGGCGGACAAAACAAGGTTGATCGGCACCCGAATAGCCTGAAAGACGCCGCGATAGTTGTCCACTAACCAGCGCACCCCCACCTCAACCCAATCCCCCAGAGGCAAGATGGCATCCTGAAAAGGATCTAAAAATTGCTGCAACGTTGCGATGATCATCATGATCGCTCCAAACAAATGAGGATTTGCGGATCCTCGGGTTAACTCACTGCCTGTTTCAAAGATTCATCAATCGTCCGGTCAAAACTAGCTGACTCTGGCCAGGGCGGGATCCCGGCTGGGGATTGCCTCTATCTCATTGCTCTGGGTCTCATTGCTCTGGGTCTCATTGCTCTGGGTCTCATTGCTCTGGCTGAGGCGACCAATGGTGGAGAAAATGTCGGACTTCTCGACGACTCCCTTGAAATGTCCGTCCCGATCCACCACCGCAATTGGCAGGTCTCGATCCCAAAACTGAAATAGATCTTCCAGGCTGGTGGCTGCCCGTACCTGCGGGAAATCTGTCTGCATGGCAGCTTGAATATCCTCTCGACCCGCGTTTAGGGCCGCTTCGAGTCGGGCTTCGGTCACCACTCCAGCGGGCTTGCCATGCCGGTCTACCACAAATAGGGTGTCGATCTTGTGGCTCCGCATCTGTTCGGCAGCGGCTCGCAGCGAGGCTTGGCCCAAAATCATGGGAATGGTGGTGCGGGTGATGGATCCCGTCTTGAGCACCTGGGCCCGGTTGACATCTTGGGTGAAAGCCGCCACATAGTCGTTGGCGGGCTGCGTCAGCAAGTCCTGCGGGGATCCCACCTGCACAAAGGCTCCATCCTTCATCACCGCCACCCGGTCGCCAATTTTTAGGGCCTCTTGGATATCGTGGGTGATAAAGACGATAGTTTTGTGGAATTGCTCCTGCAACTTGATCAGCTCATCCTGCATCTCCCGCCGAATCAAGGGATCCAAGGCACTAAAAGCCTCATCCATCAGCAAGATATCGGGATCTGTAGCCAATGCCCGCGCCAGCCCCACCCGTTGCTGCATACCGCCGCTCAGATTGGAGGGATAGCGGTCGGCCCATTGCCGTAACCCCACCATCTCTAGGGTATCGAGGGCTTTCTCCCGCCGCGTCTGAGCCGGGATCCCCTGCACCTTGAGGCCATACTCCACATTTTCCACCACGGTGCGGTGAGGAAAAAGCCCAAACTTTTGGAAGACCATCGCCATCTTGGTGCGACGCACTTGGCGAAGCTGGTTTTCCCCCATAGCCAGCACATCTTCGCCATCCACATAGACATGGCCGCTGGTGGCGGGAATCAGACGATTGAGGCAGCGAACCAGGGTGGACTTGCCGGATCCCGACAGGCCCATGATTACAAATAACTCACCTCGGGAGATGCTCAGAGAAACATCTGCCACCGCTAAAACGCTTCCCGTCGCCTGAAAAATCGTATCCCGGCTCAGACCATCTCGAAACTGTTGCAGAGCTTCATCAGTGGTTTTGCCAAAGATCTTGATCAGATTTTCAATGCGAATTTTAGACTCGGGCATATTCATGTTAGGACTAAACCGGATTATAGGTAGGATCCACTCTTTTGTTGAGGAGAGTCCCGATTAAAAGAGTGGTATGAGATGAACCAAGGGAAAGATCTGGCTGGATCAAGACCCCTAAATACTGGCTAGACAAGACTCCTGAACTGTATCACACAGAGCAAAAGCTCTCAAGGCTAGTTTCTTTTTCTGACCGCTGAGTATCATCCCCCATCAATCGATTGGGGGGATCTACAGGAGGATTTCGCACTCTTTCGTCTCAACCATCAACCTAGGGATCCCAGGCTCAGGCTTGAAAGCGAATATCTTGGGGCTTACGCATGGCTGGATCCTTTTCTTGGGTCAGTTCAAAGTTAATAATCTGCCACCGAGTTGAGGAGTGGGGATCCTCGGTTGGGGTAAAGGCAGGGTCGGGATCCCACTCTGGTTCGGAGCTAAACACCACCGGCAGACCATAGAGGCGAGGATAGCCAAAGCTGTTGTGTCGCCGAAAGGAAGTTTGCTCCAAATAGGGGCTGAGCAACTCCTGATAACGCTGAGCAATCGTCACCTGCGTGGCCCGCATCCCCTGCATCCGCAACCGATCCAGTTCCTCATGAATCTCGAAGCGGATCCCATCGGCGTGGGTATGCTGGCGAAACCACCGCTCTTGCCACATCCGCCACCGTCGGCCCGATTGCAGATGCACCAAGTCTGGTTGCCCGTTGGCCTCCCGCTCAATGCTGACTTCAAACGCCCCGTGGCGATGACAGAGATAGGTGTCTGTCAACGTCAAGGCAGAGATGGTTTGACGACAGTGGGGGCACAAAATCGTCGCGCCATAAAACGGATAGCCAAATGCGATAGACATGAGGGAAACAGTCGAGCCTCAGAACAGCAGGTGGGCAAACAGCAGGTGGGCAAACAGCAGGTGGGCAAACAGCAGGTGGGCGCAGGGAAGACGGTAGGACTCGCTCACATTATAGAGTTGAAGAAAAAGTAGATAAAGTGGATCCGATCCGCCGATATAGTCTGGGGATTTTGCCTCAAGATTAGGATTTTGCCTCAAGATTAGGATTTTGCCTCAAGATTAGGATTTTGCCTCAAGATTAGACTACTAGCCCAGATTGAGCAGTTAGGCTGAAGAAACCGTTACCGTTGTCCCACTTTCGTCAACTTGACCTGACCTTATGGATCTGCCTTCTTTTGTGTGGTTGTGGCGCTGGGCCGCTTGGTCAATGGGCGGTGTGATTGTGCTGTATATCCTGCTGTTGCTCACTGGACTTCAGGTTTTTCAACAGCATAGAGCTTGGCTTACATCGGGATCCGCAGTCCGCTGGATCCACGTCACCCTCGGGATCCTCTTAGTCGGGCTGGTGCTGGAACTCTTGGCTATTGGGGTGGTGGGCACATTGGGTCACTTTGGATCCCTAGGGCAATCGGTACATCTGTGGACGGGAGTGGGGGTGACCGGGCTGACCCTGTTGACCGCTTGGCATGGCTGGCAGGGGCGGCGATGGCAGAGTTCCCGTGGGATCCATCTTTTGTTGAATGGCGTGCTGGCGGTGGCCTTGGTGGGGGTCAGTTGGACGGGCTGGCAGGTGGTACAAAAGTATTTACCCTGAGTTTTTACTTTGAACGTTGCAATGTTTGATCAGCCGTCAACCGCAGAATAGCTGAAATGTATTGATGTGACCTTTGTGGCTTGCACCCATAATCCCCATCGCCCCCCATTGGAGGGATCCTTACTAGCCCTAGTATGATGTTAGTAAAAATACGTGCAAATCTGCCCAGTTGTTTCTGTCTATTCTTACTCTGGTTTTACTCTGGCCTGATCCAGCTCTGGTCTGATCCAGGCTGAAGCAGCCTTTGGTCAATGCCAACTTTTCGTCTATGCAAACTTTTCGTCTATGCCAGCCTTCTGTCAATTGCAGCCCTAAGTCCATTGCTAAGACCCTGCATTGAGCCCAATTCTTGATTTACTGGACATGATGACCAACGTTCTCCCCCCTAGGTCTTTGCATCTGCTCCAGAGCACCCCCCCATGAAACCGGACGTGGATCTCAAGACCAAAACCACTGAGTTGTTGCGATTTTATCAGCAGCAGCGGGATCCCAGGGTGCGTAATCGACTGGTGGAGATGAATTTGGGACTGGTGCGTAAAGAGGCTCACCATTGGCGACATCAGTGCCAAGAAAGTTTTGATGATTTGATGCAAATCGGTAGCCTTGGTCTGATCCAAGCCATCGAACGGTTTGATATCACCCGGGGACTGGCCTTTAGTTCCTTTGCTATGCCCTACATTCGCGGCGAGATCCAGCATTACCTGCGGGACAAAAGCCCCACCATGCGACTGCCCCGCCGATTGGTGGCTCTGCATCGACAGGTCAAACGAGCTATCCCCGCCCTCCGACAGGAGTTGGGCCGCTCACCCACCGAACTGGAAGTACGCCAGCATTTGGAGATCAGTGAAAACGATTGGCGCGATATGCAGGTGGTTCATCAGAATACTTTTCTGCTCAGCTTGGATGCCCCCACCCAACAGGGAGAGGGGGAAGGGGCGTCATTGGGGGATGTGGTGCCGGATGCCAACTATCGCAGCTTTCAATTGGCCCAAGAAGATCGCTATCGCCTGCAAGATGCGCTGGGGCAACTGGAAAATCGCACCCGCACCATCCTAGAATTTGTTTTTTTGTATGACCTGACCCAAAAAGAAACCGCCGAACGATTGGGGATCAGCGCGGTGACGGTTTCTCGCCAGGTCAAAAAAGGCTTGGAAAAGCTGTACCGATTGCTCAATTCCGAGATTTTCTAGGATCCCTGTTTTTTGGGATCCCCATTTTTAGGATGGATCCCTTCTAAGCTCCCTGTTGTCTAAGCGCCTGGGTCAAGTGCATGACTCAAGCGATCAGACTGGAGAGCCCGCCGGATCAGTCGATCCAGATCCCCGAGCTGATCGCGCCCCCGCAGGTCATAGCTGGCACGCACCCAATGGATCCCGTGGGTGGCATGGCAACAGAGATTCAGCAGGGTTTTGGCCAAGCGCCGCCGCCGGGACTGCCGATCTTGGGGCTCATCAAACACTGCCCCATTCCAGTTGGGGGTCAACACTTCAGCGTTATACAGAGACCGCCACAGCGACCGTGACCAAGCTCCACTGGAAATATCAAACCAAAACTGATGGGCAGCCCTCAACTCCTGATTGAGATAGTCAATTGGCGTGGCGATGACCAAATAGCCCTGATAATCGGGTTCAAATAAGCTCCGGGCGGGGGTCTGCCCAGACTGAATCATGGTGACAAAGGCGGTAGCAGACAGATGGGGCAAAGCCCGTTCAAACCGCTGGGCAGTCTCCATTAAGTTTTTGAGCAGCAATTGAGTCTGGGGTTGATAGAGCTGTGTGGTCAGATGCTGTTGGGCGCATTGGTTGATCAATGTGGGCAGTGATGGCTCGGGATCCCGCTGTTGAGTGCGGATCCAGTCCACCAAGGCTTGATAGCGCTCCAAAACCACAAAACCCACCCGCTCTGGCTCAGATACGGCATCAGCATTGTTGAAATCATGGCGATCGAAAAAGTAGATATCGCGGGCTAACAACTGGGCCCGAATGGGATCCAGAAGCAAAACGCTGCCCAGCACCACCTCCACCTCACTCAAGGTCGGGATCCTACTCTGGTGAACCACCTCCAGCAGCGTCAGCAAGGCCCGCACCAGAGGATATTTGACCAATGCCGGAAAGGGGCTGAGAATGGCCACTGGCAGGTTGGCCAGATGGGTGGCAGCAATTTGCAATAGTGGCGGCTCGATCCGAGGGGCGAGGATGACGATATCAGTGGGATCCGTCCCCGCATCTAGCAAGAGGTGGATCCGTTCCACCATCGCTTCTGCTGCCTCAATTTGGGTGTCAGCTTCAATCCAATCCAACTCCACCGATCCCCAGGGATCCCCTGCCGGCTCAGAGGAGGCCGCAGAAAGCGCCAGCAGCTTCCCCAAGCAGCTATTCAGCCACTCTGGATCTGGACAATCTGGGTCTGGACAATCTGGGCCTGGACAATCTAGAGCTGGACAGTCTAGGTCTAAAGGTGAGGATACTGCCGCTGCTGTTAGCTGCTGATAGAGCCGTTGGCCCACTTGCATCAAAGGCAGGGATCCCTGGGGCGGCACCCACACCAGCTCCGTCTGGGTCTGACAAAAATCTTCGATCAGGTCTGGGATCCCGGTCAGAGTGCCCCCGCCCGCTACCGTCAAGCTGAACCGAACGCTGGCTAACCTCTGCACCGCCAGTTGATAAAAATGGAGACCCACCCCATTGCTATCCTCCACCTGATCGACAATCAAATGGTCAAAACTCTGCCAAAACTGCGGCAAGGGCAGAATAACCTGCTCAAACAGGGCAATCTGAGTGCCAAAATCCAGGGATCCACAGGCCAATGCCGCCTGCCGCAGCTGCTGCACACAACAGCTAACCGCCTCAAAACAAGCCAGCTTGGCTGTATCTCCTGGGTCTGGCCAAGCCTCAATCAATCGCGGCCCAATCTCAGAGGGATCTAACCCTGATGCCCCGGCAATATAGGCAGCACTGCTGATCTGATCCCAGATTTGGTAGTCGGGCAGGCCGCTATTTTGAAAAACTGTTGTGTGCTGGGGGCAACTCTGACAGGTTCGGGCCAGCAAAAATTGGGTCAGATCTTTGGGCAAAACCTGCGGATCCAAGAGTGGGGGCACCTGAGGATAGGCCGCCCGTACCTCCCCCCAATAGGTTCGCAACTGGCGACCGACGAACCCCAAAAGGTCGTCTATGTGCAGGGATCCACTGCCACTCAGCTCCACCGCCTGAACCTGCTCTCGGAAGGCTTGGGCTTGGCGATGGCTCCGCACCACCACCTGGATGCGCTCAATCTGGCGGGACTGGCTCACCACCTGCCGATAGTGTTCTACACAGTGCTGCATCAGCTCAGGGCCTGTCACCCCCACCCATGTCTGTGCTCGTGCCATTGCTCCCCCCATCCTGGTTCTATTGTGCGGGTTTTGCCGTTCTGGATGACAGGATCCCTCGGGATCTTGGGGGCTGGATGCAAACGAAAACACACGAATACCCGATCAGCACCCGATCAGGAAAACAGGCATCTCCGTGTCTCAGCAACTGGACAACTGGCCGACCGGCTCAAAATTGGCAATGCGGGCAAATCCCTCGGGATCCAAGCTTGCTCCCCCTACCAAGGCCCCATCGATCTCCGGTTGGGCCATCAGCTCGTCCACATTATTGGGCTTGACAGAGCCGCCATACTGAATCGGAACCCGGGGATCCCGAATTTGCTGCCGGATCATGCCGATCACTCGGTTCGCCTCGGCAAACTCGCAGGTGTCGCCCGTACCGATGGCCCAGATCGGTTCGTAGGCAATCACCAGATCCCCTAGATCAACCCCCTTGAGGTCATGGATGAGCTGATGGGCAATCCACTCATCAGTCTTGCCCTGATCCCGAATCGTCTTGGTCTCTCCCACACACAAAATCGGGGTGATGCCATGCTTTTGAGCTGCCCGCAGTCTCCAATTGACCGTCTCGTCGGTTTCGCCAAAAAACTCTCGCCGTTCGCTGTGGCCGACGATCACATACCTTACCCCCAGTTCCACCAGCATCGCCCCGGCAATCTCACCTGTGAAGGCTCCGCAATCATCCCAGTGAAGGTTTTGGGCTCCCAGGGACACAGTACCCCCTGCTGCCACTAGGCTCTGGCCCACAATAGCCAAGTCCGTAAATGGCACACAGAGCACCACCTGAGCAGGTGTAGCCTCGGTGATCTGAGACAAAAACCCAGACAGGAAGGCTTTGGCTTCCGCCTGGGTTTTGTGCATTTTCCAGTTTCCAGCAATGACCGGCGTGCGGTCAGCGGTGGTTACCGCAGTAGTTTCGGTGGCCGGCAAAGGCTTCTCCACACATTCTCAGCACGTTTTAGTTTAGCGGATTGACTCCCCCTCTGAATGTGACAAGTTAAATCTCAATCGGGGGTGCTGATCGTTATGCTAGAAGCAAGTCTTTTTGAAAAATGTGTTCAGGATGCCTATGTCTGCTCCTTCATCACCACAGCAGATCCCCACCGGGATCCCGGATGTGATGCCCGCCCCAGCCCGCATACACCGGGGGTGGAATTGTTTGGCACAGGCGGATACCCTTCAGCTTTTGAGCCAGACCATCGGAGCCCGTGGGGTGATCTTGGGGGGGCAGGGATCCCTGGAGCGGGTGGCAGTGCAGCTGAGTCGGTTGGGATCCCGTTCCAGCCTGAGCTGGCAACCCTATGGTCGCTACTGTAGCCAAGCAGAACGAGAAACCCTACTGGCCCAATGCCAAGTCCATCAGGCCACCGGCATTGTGGGGGTGGGGGGCGGCAAAGCTCTGGATATGTCCAAGTTGATCGCCCACGATCTGGGGTTGCCCATCGTCACGATCCCCACTTCAGCCGCCACCTGTGCCGCTTGGAGCGCCCTGTCCAACCTCTATTCTGAGCAGGGATCCTTTGACCACGATGTATCACTGGCCCGTTCCCCCGATCTGCTGCTGTTGGATTATGAGCTGATCCGGTCGGCTCCAATGCGGACTCTACGAGCCGGGATCGGCGATGGGTTGGCCAATGGTACGAGGCGTCGGTCAGCAGTCGCAGCTCTGAAGATGTGCTGGTGATTGCGGCTGTGCAGCAGGCCCGGGTACTGCGGGATCTGTTGTTGCAAAAGGCAGAGGCTGCCCTGAAGGATCCCGGCAGCTTGGTTTGGCAGCAGGTGGTGGATGCCTCAATTCTGTTGGCAGGGGTTGTGGGTGGACTGGGGGGATCCCAATGTCGCACCGTAGCCGCCCATGCGGTGCATAACGGCCTCACCCATCTCACCCGCCACAAATCCAGCTTGCACGGTGAGAAAGTGGCCTACGGTATTTTGGTACAGCAACGGTTGGAGGAAATTTTGCAGGGCAATCAACTGGCCGCCACCGCCCGCCAACAACTGATCGGCTTCTACAAAACCATTGGCTTACCGATCACCTTGTCAGATTTGGGCTTGGATGGGTTGAGCAGCGATGACTTGAGCCGAGTGGCCCAGGTGGCTTGTGCTCCTGCCTCTGACATTCATCATCTGCCCTTCTCCGTCTGGCCAGAAGCCCTGGTGGTGGCCCTCCAAACCACCAACTTACCCAATCTACAGGGATCCCGAGTGGTGGCAGGATTGTCAACTTTGGCCTAGTCGTTGGGCCCAGTATTCCGATCAGCCATTGATCGCTAGGATTGGGAAACAATCTTGGCAGCACTCAATCATGATCGGGAGCAGACGTTGGGGGGGATACGGATTTCGCTGGTTCCGCCTAGCCATTCAAATGCAGGGATCCATTGCCCTGTCGGTAGTCCCCCAAACCGTGATTTGTGGCCTCTTTGGTTTTTTAATCTCCGCCCTCTACGATCTGGGGCTTCCTGTTGCGTTGTCGGCTCTGGTGGCCTTTGTGCCCAATATCGTCTTGGGGCTGATGCTGGTGTTTCGCACCAATACCGCCTATGAACGGTTTTGGGAGGGCCGCAAAGCTTGGGGAGCTGTCGTCAACAATGTCCGTAATTTGGCGCGTTTGATCTGGGTGTCGATTGAGGAGAGGGATCCCGCAGATCGGGAGAACAAGATCAAGGCATTGTATCTCCTGCCCGCCTTTGCGGTAGCCATGAAACAACATCTGCGGCAAGAACCCCTGTTGGAGGAAATCGACCCGCTGCTGAGCTTCGATCAAAAGCAGCGACTCCAGCCCCTCAATCATCCCCCTTTACAAATTGCCTTTTGGATTGGGGACTATCTTCAAGAGCAATATGAGATCAAGCGATTAGATGTCTACCAATTGACCATCATGGTAGAGCGGTTAAATAGCATGGTGGACAATTTGGGAGCCTGTGAGCGCATCCTGATGACCCCCATGCCGCTGGCCTATGCTCTGCATCTGAAGCAACTGCTGCTGATCTATTGCCTATCTTTGCCGTTTCAGATGGTGCAAGGCTTGGGCTGGTTGACGGGGCCAACCGTTGCCTTGGTCAGTTTTATGCTGTTTGGCATCGAAGAAATTGGTATTGAAATTGAGAACCCTTTTGGCCGGGATCCC
Organism: Synechococcaceae cyanobacterium SM2_3_2; assembly: GCA_012031565.1. Taxonomy (GTDB): domain Bacteria; phylum Cyanobacteriota; class Cyanobacteriia; order Thermostichales; family Thermostichaceae; genus JAAUUM01. The sequence goes on along the minus strand of JAAUUM010000032.1, from coordinate 1,839 downwards.
AATGATCTGCCCCTCGATGTGATCTGTCAAAAAATGAAGCAGAATATCGACGATTTGCTCCACAATGGTCGACAAAAAATGCTAGCCGCTCCCCCTCAATTCAAACCCTGATTGAGCTGAGCCAACATCAGTCGGGCCGTCTGAATCGGATCTTGAGCCTCCATCAAACAGCGCACCACCGCCACCCGCTGGGCTCCTGCTGCCACTACCTCCGGCAGCGTTTGCAGGTCGATGCCCCCAATGGCAAACCAAGGGATGCGGGCTTTTTCTTGCACCAGCCGCAGGTAGTCAAATCCAGCTGGCTCTTTGCCCGCTTTGGTGGGGGTGGCATAGACGGGCCCAGCACCGATGTAGTCAGCAGAGGAGGCCAGCGCCGCCGCCAACTCCTCGGCATTGGTGGTGGATTGGCCAATTAGCTTGTGGGGGCCTACCAGGCGACGGGCTTCCGCCAACGGCAGATCCGTTTGTCCCAGGTGGATCCCATCGGCTCCGGTCACCAGCGCCAAATCCACCCGATCATTGACGATCATCAAGGCCCGATAGTGATCACAGAGGGAACGCAGCAACTGGAGATCGGCCAACGCTTGCCGATGGGTGGCGGTTTTGTGGCGATATTGCACCAAACTCACCCCCCCCTGGAGCGCTTTTTCCACCGCCATCAACCAGTTGGGCACCGGACTGGTCACCAGATAAAGATGGGATCCCAATAACCGTTTTTGCAGCGATAGGCCCAAAAGCTGGGTTTCAATTTCATAGAGGCGATAGCGCATCTGCTTGCAGGACTGGGGGATCCCGGCGGGCCAAAAGGCATGGGTTTCCGCCAATTTGCCATACTCCTCCAACACCCGCAGAGCCTCCTGTACCCGGCTGCAATTGGCTTGCAAGAGGCTTTCAATGCTATCGCGCTGGGTGGAATCAGGATAGTCGGGATCCCCGCCTAGATCTCCAGCAGTATCTCGCGCCACCCGCAACGGATCCGCGTGCCAGCGGGCCAACGCCTGCCGCATCTCCTTGCAATCACTGGCCCATTCGCGCGATTCCAGCCCAAAGCGAAACCACTCTTCCAAGACCCGCAACCCTTCCCGAGCCCGGTCAAGATTGGCATCCAAAATGCGGGCAATGGCTTGTGTTTTCATAAAACCGGAGGAGAAGAAACGACAATCCTGGCAGCAGATCCCGATCACAGCCCCATCACATCACTGAGCACATCCCACATCATTGAGTGTTCGGTAAGGGTGGGATCCAATTGCCACCATTATTATGGAGAATTGCCAGTCGGATTGAGTTGATTTGGATTGAGTTGATTTGGATTGAGTTGATTTTGAAGTGTCTACGCCCTGAGCAGGACTCGAACCTGCGACCGACCGCTTAGAAGGCGGTTGCTCTAATCCGCTGAGCTATCAGGGCCAGAGTAAATGATTGTAACCTCTGACAATTTTAGGCCACATTTGGGCCAGACCGTTTTGTATGAGTTGGGATCCCTTGGCATACAAACGAGGATGATCAGCGATAGTAAAAGGCAAGCATCTTTCGGATCCTCTTATCGTGAACCCATCTGCCCGCCCCATCGTCGCCTTCTCACCGGACGCTAGCCTAGTGGGAACCGCCACTCGCCTTCCTTCTTGGTGGCCGATAGCCTCCACTTCAGCCACCAGTTCTAGCTCACCCGGATCCTCAACGTGGTGGCGACCCGCAGGACTGGATGAACTGCAAGGGTTAGCCAGTTGGGGCGACCGTTTGTTGGCCCTAGAAGGACGGCGGGGCTACCTACTAGAGCTGGATCCCATCGGCCAAACTTTCGGATTTTAATCCCAATTGGGCATGGCAGCTGCGGGATAG
>JAAUUM010000242.1 GCA_012031565.1 Synechococcaceae cyanobacterium SM2_3_2 | reverse complement strand
GAGGGGCCGCAGGTTCGAATCCTGTCATCCCGATAGGCTTACAACCAAGTCACAGTAACGGATCCAGGTCAATGACTACATGTCACTCAACCGGGATCACCGGGATCGTTTTCAGGGTAACGAAGTTGGTGGGTTTTGGGGTTGTTTGTGGGCTAAAGTGTTGCCGGTTTTGAGAGGCGGGCACAATGGGCAAGAAAGGGTCTGTGAGCGTGATTGCCGAGAAGGATCGGGGCTTACGTCTGAGATGGCGCTATCAGGGCAAGCAGTACAGTCTGGCCCTGGGGATCCCTGATGGTCGGGTCAATCGCACCCAGGCAGAGAGCAAAGCACGGCTGATTGAGGTAGACATCCAGACTGGGCACTTTGATCAAACCCTGGACAAGTATCGCAAGCGGGAACAGTTGGAGCGCAAGCGGGAACAGACGGGTTTACGAGCCAAGCTGAAACAACGGTTAGAGGTTTATTACAACAGCTCTGATCAGGCGGTGCTGAGTCTACTAGAGCAAAGTGGGATCCAAGTGGAGTCTCCCACCGATGCTGAGTCTTTTACTGGATGGATCCGGTTTAATCGCAAAGTGAAGCCATCCACTTTGAGTTGATATCTGGATGTGCTGAAGAAAGGCGATCCCGAAAACTTTAGGCAGACCAAAGTAAAGGTGGAGAACCCTGGGATCCCAATGGCTTACACCCTGGAGCAACAACAGGCGATCCTACGGTTTCTCAAGTCCAGTCAGAGCTATGGCCACTACCACGATCTGGTTAAGTTCTTTCTGCTGACTGGATGCCGCACTTCTGAGGCTCTGGGCTTGCAGTGGAAGCACATTGATTTTGAGCGCAAGTCCATCTATCTGGTAGAGAGCTTAGCCACCCAACGGGATGGATCCCTCATCCGCAAGTCCACCAAGACAGGTAAGGGGCGGGTCTTCAACATGACTGTTGCCATAGAGGCGATGTTGAGAGAACGCGTGGAGCTGCTGGGTAGGGATCCCGAGGGTTTGGTATTCCCCGCTCCAAGAGGAGGGATTATCAATCGACGTAGCTTTTCCCGCCACTGTTGGCGGGCCTGCCGGGATGCGGTGGGGATTGAATGGATCCCAAGGCAAACCACCCAGTACAAAACCCGCCATAGTGCGATATCTCGTGCTCTAGCCTCAGGTGTGGATCCCGTCGCGGTGGCTGCCCAAACTGGTCACGATGTCAGGACACTCTATGACAACTATGTCGGGGTGATCAGGCGGGTGGAGATACCAGGGCTGGATGATGAATGAAAGGATCCCTGATCGTCCTCCGGACGACCCGGAGGGTCAACAGAGTGGCCGTTGATGGTGGTGCCTGAAACTTCCACCAAGGTTTTTTCCTGAATTTTGGGTTCAGTGGGTTCAGTGGGTTCGGATCCCTCTCTGGGAGGGGGTTCCAGCTCTGAACCCAAAAATAATTTGGGTTCAGAAGGATCCCTCTTACTCACCCCGAGAAGTCAACCTGGGCTGCTGGAGCCGTTCCAGCTCGTTTTGGTAGTGGGCGATCTGCTCTGGTAGAGGGAGAGCTTTCACCCGTGCATCTTCTGCCAAAAAATCTGCTGTCAACTGAACCGCCGCCGATCGCCGATCCGCCATCTCTATCTGCCACTTCTCCCAGGGATCCCGGTAGCGGGCCAATACTTCAGCCGACAGGATCCCTTTGTTTACCAGTAACGTGGCGGCAAGATATTGGGCCTCAGCAACCCGGCATTCGGGGGGTGCCAGCCTGGAATCCAGCTCTACCCCGAGCCGCACCAAATAGTTCCTGATCAGGGCGAGATTGCTGGGATCCGCCCGCAACAGAGTAGCCAGACTCTTGATCAGATTGGATGTCATGGCTTAAATCCCTCTGGGAGGAAATTGGGATCCATGATCTGGTCGAAGCTGTAGGGGCAGGTGGTGGGGAATGTCGCCTTATCCAGGTTGGTTTCCTTGGCGGCTTGAAGGATCCCTCTCTCGTAGCTGGCAGGAATCAGATCGTCTAGGGATCCTTTGAGACTGGGATTATCCAGTAATAAATCCTTGACTTGCAGACGCTGTTCTTCGATGGTTAATGCCCAGCTGCGTCCCCTCCGTTTTGGCTGGTATTGCCACTTGAGCAGGTGACAGAGCAGCACCGCCACACGGTTCCGAAACTCTTGCCGTTGCTGTTTGCCCAAGGAGGATACCTCTTCAATCAGGTTGGCAATGTCCAGTTCATCCCACCGCTGGGATCCCAGAAGTCGAACTTGCTGCTCTGTCCAACTCAAAAAATCTTGGTCATACAATCCGGTGCTCATCGGGATCCCTCATCAAGTCGTTGAACGATATGCCGGATCTCTCCCAGCAGCACATCGAACCGCTGATCCTGTTCTATCTGCCGTTGCCGGATCTCAGCCTGTTGTTGTTGCGTTTCGGCTTGGCGTTCTGCAAGACCACGGGTGATATCTGCCAGCAGCCCCACTTGTGAAACCAATCCCAGATGCGCCTGGGTCAACTGATCCACCCGTTGATTGGTGGCAATCTGTGAATCTGCCATCTGCTCTATCGCGGTGGCCAAGCGGTCGAAACGTTCGTCATCTGTCATCGGGATCCCTCTCTCAAGAGCAGGTTGACCTTCTCTGCCCACTGGGGATCCTCTGGAGCAATCACGATACTCGGTGGCCGAGATCCCAATTCCTGATAGATGGGATCCACGGCAGGTGTCCCACGTAACTCCCAGGCCATGTCCTTGAGCTGTTGGGTGGTCAATGTGGACAAGTCAAGAACAGTCATGTTGATAGCTCTCCCTCTGGGCTGATGATCAATAGCATCCGGCTTATGGGATTGTCGTACCTGCCCAGATGCACATACAGGTTTCCATTGGATCCCTTCTCCACAAAGGCCAGATAAGAAGACATCAGCACTGCTTGTCGTACCACCTGATAAAACTTGACCAGTTGGGCAAACGTTGGATCCGTCATCACTAGGATCCCACTCTAAAGACTGACAGCGATTCTGAGCACTATCCCGATGGCGGCCACGGTTGCAGCGCCGATCAGGGCAAAGGCCAGATTAACCACTTGGTTGCTGGACTTTTGATAAATGTCGATGCGCTCCAGGATGACCCGGTTTTCTGTTTCCTGTGCCGCCCATCGTTGCCCCTGCTCAGAGAGAGCTAGGGTTAGGCGCTCATTGGTCACCGCTACATCATGACGGATCCCTTCGATGGCGGTGAGGATTTGACCAAACTGATCTTCGGTCTGGGTCATTTGGGAGCCTCTTTGAATATCTCCAAGAATAATGGAGCCACATCTTTGAGCAGGGGAATCAGCACAGCCGTCACAGCCGCGATAACGACTACGTTACGGGCAAAGTTGAGAGTATCTCTGGAGAGCTGAAAGAACCGTTCATCCCACCGCTTGACCTCAATATCGAGCTTTGTCTCGATTCTCTCCACCGCTGCCAGTACATCAGCCAGGGTCGGTTCTTTTGGATCAGTCATAGGGATCCCTCCTGATCGGGAACCCAACGGAGCAAGTCCCCTGGTTGGCAGTCTAGAACTTGGCAGAGCTTTTCTAAGGTGCCCCTGTCCAATCTGGGAGGCATGACATAAGTATTCTTTAACTTATTTGCTGTCACAGGATGCAAACCTGTCGCGGCTGCTAACTCTTTGTAGTCCATCTCGCGGTCTGCCATCACAGCAGCCAATCGCCACTTGATCGGCATTAGTTTGTCCATAGTCTTATCCACTGTCAACCTTATCGGTACAAGCCTATCTTAGCCACAACAGCTAATAAATTAGCCGAAAAGAAAAAGTTGTTAGCCATTTCGCTTGGCAGCTATTAGTCGTTACGGCTAATATTTAAGCAGTTGAGTTGCATTAACCCGATGACCACCGCCACCCGCCCGATGACCGAAGCCGAAGCCAAGCCGCCATCCGTCCTCACCTCTCGTTCCCGAAGCGGACGTTGACCTCTGACGAACTGGCCACCCTGGCCGACCTCCTGGAGCGGGCCGACCTCGCCACCCTCACCGAGGTCGCCTCCAGCCTCCCCCGCCTCTGGGTCAAGGCCGCCGCCCGGTAGAGTGCCCTGGGGGGGGCATCCCCGAGAATTTCCAATATCTTCTCGGGGCAATCAGGATAATTTCAGCCAACAAAACAGAAAGGGATCCCCTCGCCTGGCAGCACTGGGATCCCTTCTACCCCCAGCGAATGGAGATGACCTCATGTTGACCTCAACCCAGACTGAAAGCAAGACCGCCACCGAAGCCCGCATCCTCGCTTACATCGAGAAACTCAATCGGGAGCTGATTGAGTATGCCGGAGACTTCGGATCCCTGGTGGAGATAGAGGCAGACCTCAAAGGTGCCCGTGCCCGCCTCAAAGCTATTCGTAGCTAAGACACCCAGGGATCCCTGGGTTTACTTGGGGATCCCTTTACCCAATAGGAGATAGACCGATGACAAAGACAGAAAAGTTAATCGAGCGGATCCGTGATAACGCCAATCGAATCATGCAGATCGCAGGTTTGAGCGGTGATGTGGAGTCTCATGATTTGGCGTTTGACATCATCCATGCTTGTGAGGATTTGATCGATGAAGATTTGCCCAGTGTGCCAGAAACAAACCGATTGGCTTGAGACCTATTACGACCGCCACGGGATTTATAGCGGTAAGGCTTGTGGTGAGCGTTGTGCTGAAACCCTCCCAGGCAAAGGTGGGATGTGGAACTACCAAGCCGATGAGTCCATCGACCCAGATGAAGATACCGACCTTTAGATCACCCAGGGATCCCACACCTCAGAGACGGATGGGATCCCTATTGCCCAGACAGGGCACCAGGATATGAGCCGTAGCCAAACCTGTAAGCCGCGTTGCGCGTGTGGAGTAGCAAAGCCTGTCCCGCCCTGTAGGCAAGGCCGTCACCCTCACAGCCTTAGCGAGAGGGATCCTATGATTATTTTGGAGAAAAAGTGATGACGAATGACACACCCGTGGATCCCTGTTTAGATAATCACGCCTGAGGGGGTGACAGGAAGGGAGAAAGGGAGTCAGGGCAAGGGGTTGCAGGGATCCGATGAGAAAGGGTAAACCCGATAGAGCCTACCCAATACCAAATATGTTGCCCCAATCCTACCAGACTCACC
>JAAUUM010000241.1 GCA_012031565.1 Synechococcaceae cyanobacterium SM2_3_2 | reverse complement strand
CCGGCTCGATGAATGTCCCTACGACTATGACATCCAGTGGCAAGTCATCAAAAACCAACTCATCCCCATCTTTGTCTGCTACGACGGCAAGACAGTCTCTTGGATCCAGCAGCACCGCAGTACCCTCCGCTGGTATGCCAGCCAGTTCATGAAAGCTCCCAAGATTAACATTTGGATCCAAGTATTTGTAGAAGGTGAATATAGGAGTTGACCAAAAGTCTCGACTCTGGTCTCTTTAGAAACGCAGGTTAAAAGTATCAAATATGACCACGACGGAAGCCATTCGCGGGATCCCAGAACCGGGACAATTAGTCGAGGTAAGAGGGCAGCGTTTCGTCGTGACCGATATTCGTCTCTCCACTTTGCCCATCAGCCCCATTGTGGGAAAACAGAAGAGTGTTCAGCACCTGGTTAGCCTGTCGTCAGTAGAGGACGACGCCCTTGGGGAAGAGCTACAGGTGTTGTGGGAACTGGAACCCGGAGCCTCGATTTTTGAGGCGCGGGAATTACCCTACCCGGATGGATTTGACTCGCCCAATCGCCTAGAGGCCTTTCTTGATGCTGTGCGCTGGGGTGCGGCCTCCAGTGCTGATATCCGGAACATACAGTCACCATTCCGTAGCGGCATTGATATTGAGGACTATCAGCTGGATCCTGTGGTGCGGGCCATTCAGATGCCACGAGTGAACTTGCTCATTGCTGATGATGTCGGCCTGGGCAAAACCATTGAGACTGGGCTGGTGGCTCAAGAGCTCATTCTGCGACAACGGGTGCGGCGCATTGTGGTGGTCTGTCCCTCCTCGTTGCAGGTGCAGTGGCGCGACCAGATGCGAGACAAGTTTGGTCTCGATTTTCGCATTGTCAACAGTGATCTACTCCGGCATCTGCGGCGCAGTCGGGGCCTGCATGTCAATCCATGGACTCATTACCCACGACTAATTACCTCGATCGATTTCCTCAAGCGTGATCGCCCCCTGCGGCTGATGCGAGAGGTGCTCCCTGCTGAGGGAGAGGCAATCTATCCCCGCCGGTTTGACCTGCTAATTGTGGATGAAGCCCACAACATTGCTCCCTCTGGGGGGGTAATTATGCGGTGGATTCTCAGCGCACGGCGGCGATTCGGTTACTGACGCCTCACTTTGAGCACAAGCTATTTTTGACGGCTACTCCCCACAACGGCTATTCCGAGAGTTTTACCGCCCTGCTAGAACTGCTTGACTCTCAGCGATTTGCCCGAGGGGTAGAACCCGATCGCAACCAGCTTCAGGTGGTGATGATTCGGCGTCTCAAGCAAGAATTGCCCCCCAGGTGGGACGGTAAGCCCCGCTTTCCGGTGCGCCAGCTAGAGGCGCTGACGGTGGACTACAGCGATGAAGAGCAGGCAGCAAACGCCGATCTGAAGCGCTATACCGAGCTGCGGTGCAGTGCAGCCAGGGATGACAAGGTGGAGCTGACTGCCACCGAATTTGTGCTGAAGCTGCTGAAAAAGCGTCTCTTCTCATCACCCCAGGCGTTTCTGACCACACTACAACAGCATGAAAAGACCTTGAAGGAGGGAAAATCGCGTTCCCACCGCCAGCTCTCCAAGCCCTCCATCTCGATCCTCCGTCGCCAGCTCGACCAAATCGAAGAAGACTTTGCCGATGATGACAGCTATGAAGACTCTACCCACGACGTGGTGAATTCTAGCTCGCGACTCTTCCGACCCTTGAACCCAGAGGAACAGAGCCTCCTGACCAAGATGCAGCAGTGGGCAGAAAAGGCATCTAGACGCCCCGACGCTAAAGCCCAAACCTTGCTGGACTGGCTGGATACCCACATTCGTCCCCAAGGGCAATGGTCTGACCAGCGGGTGATCATCTTCACCGAGTATCGCACCACCCAAAAATGGCTGTTCGACTTACTAGGTAATCGGGGGTTGGCCCAAGACGAGCGCCTGATGATTCTCTATGGCGGCATGAATTCGGACGAGCGCGAGCGGGTAAAGTCCGCTTTTCAGGCGGGGGCAGGGGTCTCTAATGTGCGAATCCTCCTGGCGACGGATGCGGCATCAGAAGGTCTGGATCTACAGAACCATTGCTCTAATCTGATCCACTATGAGATTCCCTGGAATCCGAACCGGATGGAACAGCGCAATGGCCGTATTGATCGCCACGGCCAAAAAGCTGATCAGGTGATGATCTACCACTTTGTTGGCAAAAGCTATGCCCAACAAAATGCCTTGGGTGCTAGGCCTGGAGATCTAGATGGCGACCTAGAATTTTTGCTGCGGGCAGCTCTCAAGGTCAACACGATTCGGGAAGATTTGGGCAAAGTGGGGCCAGTGATTGCCGCCCAGGTGGAAGAGGCCATGCTGGGCAGACGCATGACCCTCGATACCACTCTGGCCGAACAGGAAAGTGAACCTATCCGCCGTCTACTCAAGTTTGAGCGCAAGGTGCGAGAGCAAATTGACAAACTCAGGGAGCAACTCCAAGAGACCCGCACCAACCTGCGGCTGACCCCAGACAATATCGAGTCAGTGGTACGAGTCGGACTGGAGGTGGCCCAACAGCCCCCCCTACAACCGCTGAAAAACCAGCCTGGTGTCTTTACGTTGCCTCCCATGAGGGGGAGCTGGGCAGCTTGTGGACAGGGTTTGCCCCACCCCCACACCGGTGAGATTCGCCCGCTGGTATTTGACCCAGATCTAGCGCGGGGCAAAGATGATGTGGTGCTGGTTCACCTCAACCACCATCTGGTGCAGATGTGTTTGCGGCGGCTGCGAGCAGAGGTATGGGCTAGCGGTGTCAATAAGTCGCTCCATCGGGTGACAGCACGGGTGGTGGAAAGCTCGGCCCTAGAGTCTCCGGCGGTGGTGGCCTACGGACGACTGATCGTTCTGGGGGGCGACCAACAGCGTCTCCATGAGGAGGTGATTACCGCTGGCGGGATCCTGCGAGAGGGACGTTTTAGCCGTTTTAGGAGTCTGTTGGCGATGCGGCAAGCGTTAGATGCAGCCCTGCCTGACCAGGTACCTGATCACATCCAGCAACAGTTGGTAGCGCTTTGGGATAGCTATGCCGATCCCCTGCTGCAAAGTCTGGAGGTTCGTCAGTTGGAACGCACAGCTTCCTTAGAAAAGGCACTTCAGGAGCGCTGCGACAAAGAGGTGGCGGATATCACCGCGATTATGACCGAGCTACGGCAAAGCATCTTGTATGAGCTGACAGAAGCAGAGCAACCCCAGCAGCTCAGCATTTTTAGCGATACGGAACGGGAACAGTTTGACCGCAACCGCAGTAGCTTGCAAGTGAGGCTAGACCAAATTCCAGAAGAGATTGAGCAGGAGACAGCGCTGATTCGCTCCCGGTTTGCTAACCCAGTAGCACGGCTATTTCCTCTGGCAATCACCTTTTTGGTGCCCAAAAAACTTATCTAACTCCACGACAAAACAGGTCTTATGTCTATTGCTCGCCACCACGCCGAATGGTTATCTCTGGTTGAGGCTTCGGGGCCGTTTCTCAGCCTGCAAGTGCTACTGGAGGTGTTTCCAAGTGGATTGGAGTCCCACGATGCCGATCGGTTTCGCTCATTGCAGGCGGCCTATGAGGAATGGCTGGACTATCGCACTGACCCGGCGATTCATCGGGCCTGGGTGAACTGGGTGCTAACGGTGCTGCTGGAGCTGCCTGATGAGGTGCTGCTGAGTGGGCAGGGCATTCCTCCCCATCTTAAAATGACCTTTGCTGAGCATCATGATCTGACTCTGCGCCCAGACTGGGTGGTAATGGAGGGGGGTAAGCCACGTCTGTTGGTGCAGATGGTGCCGCCAGAGCAGGGATTGGAGAAAACCTATCGCCATTCTCGCTGGAAGGCATCGCCGGCGACGGGGATGATGGAGCTGCTGCACGCGACGGATGTGCGGTTGGGATTGCTGACCAATGGCGAACAGTGGATGTTGGTGAATGCGCCGAGGGGGGAGTCGGCGGGGTTTATTTCTTGGTATGGGAATCTGTGGCTGGAGGAAAAGCTGACCCTGAGAGCGTTTCAGAGCTTGTTGGGGGTACGGCGATTTTTTGCGGCGGATCCTGGGAAAACCTTAGAGGATTTGCTGGCTCGCAGTAAGGATGCCCAGCAGGAGGTGACGGATCAACTGGGATCCCAGGTGCGTAAGGCGGTGGAGGTGTTGGTCAATGCGATCGATCGCATTGACCAAGATCGAGATCGGCAGTTGTTGAGGGGGTTCTCGGAGACGGCTCTATATCAGGCGGCGTTGACGGTGATGATGCGGCTGGTGTTTTTGTTGTCAGCAGAGGAGCGGGATCTATTGTTGCTCGGGGATCCCCTCTACGATCAGTTTTATGCGGTATCGACCTTACGGGCACAGTTGCGGGAGTTGGCAGATCAGGCGGGGGAGGAGTTGCTGGAGCGTCGCTATGATGCCTGGGTGCGACTGCTGGCCACCTTTCGGGCGGTGCATGGCGGGGATCCTTCACGATGCTCTGAGGCTGCCTGCCTATGGGGGACAGTTGTTTGATCCAGATCGGTTTGCCTTTTTGGAGGGGAGAGGGGCGGGATCCCAGTGGCGGGAGACGGCGGCGGCTCCGATTCCCATCAATAACCGCACGGTGCTGCATCTGTTGGAGGCATTGCAACGGTTGCAAATCCGGGTGGGGGGCACGGTAGAGCCGCGCAAGCTATCGTTTCGGGCGCTGGATATTGAGCAGATTGGCCATGTCTATGAGGGTCTGCTCGACCATACGGCGGTGCGGGCAACAGGGACGATTGTGGGACTGGTGGGCACCAAAAATAAAGAGCCGGAGGTGGCGCTGGAGGAGCTGGAGCGGCTGCATCTGCAAGGGGATCCCGATCTGCTGGGGTTTTTGAATAAGGTCACGGGCAGGTCAGACTCTGCGCTGAAGAAGTTGATTCCTAGTCCTGAGAGTAAGACCCTGGATCCCCAGGAGCGCAACCAACTGTTGATCGCCTGTCACAATGACCCGGCACTGTTGCAGCGGATGCTGCCCTGGGTCAAGCTGATTCGCCCCGATACCTTTGGGATCCCGATGGTGATTCCGGCAGGCAGTTGTGTTTGTGACGCAGGGATCCGATCGCCGCGAGACGGGGACGCACTATACCCCCCAAAAACGCTGACGGAGGAGAT
>JAAUUM010000031.1 GCA_012031565.1 Synechococcaceae cyanobacterium SM2_3_2 | reverse complement strand
CCTGATAGTGGAGGGTGAATCCCTCAGGGCTGGTCAATTGTGGCTGCACATCGACCCAATAGGGATCCCCGCAGTATAGAGGCCGACGAAAATCGATTTGGGCACTTGTGATAGGCAAAATCTCATCCCCCTGGGCGCTGAAATGGAGAGACAAAGGGATCCCGAACTGGGCAAGAGCTTCTTCATAGGCCACATGACAAAGCGCCAATACAGTAGCAAAGTAGGCCACGCCAGCAGCATCAGTATGGTGAAACCGGATCCGGTCGTGATGTCGATAGGCCATAGAGATAGCTAACAGGACTTCCAGAATAGACTAAGGCGTATCATCAGTGTCATTGCTATCCATCTCCAGTAGTAGTGGACTAACTCTTAGGGCCAGGGAAGAGATTGTGGGATCCACCGAAAGAGAGTTGCCACTAAGCCCGAAACATACGGACTGACAGAGGAGAATGATGGCCACAATCAACTTATCGGGGCCAACTACTTCAGGAGTGGGAGAAATGGACGATCTCAACCGCCAGATAGAAGCCGCCCGCCAGCGAGACCAAGAGGAGCGAGCCACGGGCCAGTATGCTGTTGAGGCTTTTTACCAAGAAGAGAAAGATTTTTTAAGCATCACTCTTGCTAACGGGATAGAGATCGGGATCCCTGTCGAGTCGATGGAGAGACTCTCTGATGCTGATAGAGCTGAGGTGGCAAAAGTAGAGATTACCCCCAGTGGGATGGGCCTCCATTGGGGATCCCTGGATTGGGATTTGAGCATACCGCATCTAATCGCGGGCTGTTTTGGCACTAAAACATGGATGCAGGAGTTGGCTAGAAAAGGGGGCTCCGTCCGCTCCCCACAGAAAGCAGTAGCGTCTAAACTCAATGGCAAGAAAGGTGGACGACCTAAAAAGCAAGATTTCAGCCAATCCGTTCAGGAACCTACCCAACGCTGAAGATGGGCTGCCCGATCAGTTTTTAGACCACTTCAGCCACCGCCAGGGTAGCGGTCTCCACCGGGATCCTACCCACTGTCAGGGTTTCTAGCCATTGGATCAAACTATCCACCTGTTTGGGAGGGGGCAGTTGTCCCAATCCTCGCACCGTGACTTTGCCCGCTTGATAGACAAAGCGAGTTTTGAGATGGCTGGGCAGTTTGTCCCGCAGGTCTTTCCAGGCTGGTTCTGCCATCGGGGTTTCCAGTAGTACATGTTCACGGGCGGGCTTGATGCGGGAGAAGCCAATGGATTTGGCGATCAGCTTCAGCTCCATCACCTGCACCAACATTTGGACGGGCTGGGGCAGTGGCCCATAGCGATCGGCCCACTCCGTTGTGATCTGCACCAACTCAGGCCGGGATCCCGCGCTGGCCAGTTGGCGATAGGCGGTCATCTTCTGGTCGTTGTCGGGAATATAGCTCTGGGGGATCAGGGCGGTGATGTTGAGATCGATCTGGGTGTCATCCACCGTGGGGATCTCCTTGCCGCGAATCTCGTCAATCGACTCTTGCAACATCTCCATATACAGATCAAAGCCCACCGTGTTCATTTGGCCCGACTGCTCGGTGCCCAACAGGTTGCCCACCCCCCGAATCTCCATATCTCGCATCGCCAACTGATAGCCGGATCCCAGTTGAGTAAACTCCTGAATCGCCTTGAGCCGCTTGCGGGCATCCTCGCTGAGGGGCTTGTCGGCTCGATAGAACAACCAGGCGTGAGCTTGGATCCCGGCCCGTCCGACTCGGCCTCGCAGTTGATAGAGTTGCCCCAAACCAAAGGCTTCCGCCTGCTCGATCACGATGGTATTGACGCGGGGGATATCCAGCCCCGATTCCACAATCGTCGTACAGACCAAAATGTTCGTTTCGCCATTGTTAAAAGCCAACATGGTGGCCTCCAGCTCCCCCTCTGGCATTTGGCCATGAGCGATGGAGAGACTAGCCCCAGGGATCCATTCCCGCAATCGGGCACTGGTCTCCTCGATTCCCTCCACCCGTGTCACCACATAAAAGACTTGCCCCCCCCGATCCAATTCTTGGCGGATGGCGGTACGCACAGCTTCAGGATCATAGGGGGACAGATGGGTCTTGATCGGTCGCCGCGAGGGGGGCGGTGTCTGGATCAGGCTCATCTCCCGCAGCCCCGACAGCGCCATGTAGAGGGTGCGAGGGATTGGGGTCGCGGTGAGGGTGAGGACGTCCACCTCGGTTTTGAGGGCTTTGATCTTTTCTTTGTGGTTGACCCCAAATCGCTGTTCTTCGTCGATCACCAACAGGCCCAAATCTTTGTAGTGGACGCCTTTGCCCAACAGTTGATGGGTGCCCACCACCACATCCAATTCCCCACTTTTAAGGCGGGATTGAATAGCTTTGCGCTCCTCACTGGTGCGAAAGCGGTTGAGTAAGCCCACCTGCACCGGATAGGGGGCAAATCGCTCCTTGAGGGTGTGATAGTGCTGCTGGGTCAAAATGGTGGTGGGGGCCAGCAAAGCCACTTGTTTGCCCGCTAAAACCGCCTTAAAGATGGCCCGAATCGCCACCTCAGTTTTGCCAAATCCCACATCGCCGCAGACCAAGCGATCCATCGGTTTGGGGGACTCCATATCCTGCTTGACATCCTGAATCGACTTGAGCTGATCAGGGGTGGCTTGATAGGGAAAGGAATCCTCCATCTCCAACTGCCAGGGGGAATCTTGCGGGTAGGTAAATCCGTGCTGTTCGGCTCGTTTGGCATAGAGTTCCAGCAAGTCCACCGCCACCTTTTGGACGGCTTTTTTGACTTTTGACTTGGCCCGTTCCCAGGCTTGGCCCGACATTTTGCTGAGGGCAGGGGCTTTTTCGGAAGTAGCCCGATAGCGGGAGAGGGCATTGACCTGGTCAGCCGCCACCCGCAGCACACCGTCGCTGTATTGCAGCACCAGATATTCGCGGGTTTCGTTGTTCAGCACCAGGCTTTCTAGCTTGAGAAATCTGCCGATGCCGTGGGCGCGATGCACCACATAGTCCCCTGGTTTGAGCAGATTGGGATCCACTTGTCGGGAGGCCGCCTGCCGCCGCCGTCGCACATAACTGGGGGTGGCGAGACTGCGTTGGCCAAAAAACTCTCGATCTGTCAACAACACCATGCCCGCCATCGGCAAGGCAAAGCCCTCCAGCTCCGCCAGCCCGGAATACTTGAGGGCGATGGGGGTCTGGTACTCACTCAGTTTGTCGATGGCCGGAAAGTCTTTGGGGTTGGGCACAAACTGGGCCGGACAATCATGCTCCTGCAACAGCGCCACCGTCCGGGAGGGTTGGGCCGACACCAGCCAAACCAGGGATCCCTGTTTGCGATACTCCCGCACCTGCTTGGCCAAGGCTCCGAACTGATGGGGAATGGCGGTGATGGCACGGCTGTTGCAGTTGATGCCCTGGCCGCTGATCAGCTCCGATAGCTCCAGGCGCGGCATTCCGTCCAGGGTGCGAAGGTTGTCCTCAAAGGCTCGGTGCAGGGCCACCAAGTGGGGATAGGTCTCCTGGGCCAGATGAAACTGCTCTTGGGCATGAGCCACCCACTGCCGACTATGCCCCTGACACTGAAACGGCTCATCCAGCACCACCAGGGTATCGGGGGGGAGATAGGCGGGCAAACCCACCGGCTGCTCAAAGGCCCAGCCCATCAAGCGGCGCAATCCTTCGGGAGGACTATCTGACAATAGGCTCTCCAGCACATCATCGGGCAGATCTCCAGGGATCCCAGAAGCCTCCAACAGGGCGGGCTGAATCATGGCCCCATAGCTGGTGGGGGTCAATACCAAGCGGGGAATAGCATCCTGAGATCGCTGGCTGACCGGATCAAACTCGCGGATCTTCTCCAGCTCATCCCCAAACCACTCCAACCGGATCGGCCACTCGGAGGAGACTGGAAAGACATCGACGATATCCCCCCGTTGGCTCCATTGCCCTTCACTCTCCACCAAAGTGACCCGCTCATAGCCCAGTCGAGCCAGATGCTCTGCTAAGGTTTTCAGCTGGAGCTGGATCCCTACTTCCAGGCTGAGACAGGAATCCCGAAACACCTGTGGCGGTGGCAAATGGGGCTGTAAGGCCCGCTCGGTGGCGACAATAGCCAGCTTGGGCCGCTGAGCAATCAAATCGGCTAGGGCTTGAAACTGGCCCCAGGCCAACTCCGGCTCAGGATCGGTGGCCTCATACGGAGAAGCCTCGGAGGTGGGATAAAAATGCACCACATCCCAACCCATCGCCTCCAGTTGGGTGCTCCAGCGTCCGGCATCCTCCAATGTGGCGGTGATCACACACAGGGATCCCTTGGCCAGAGCCGAGGCCAGCAAACCTTTGGCCAGCCGCGTCACCCCTGTCAGCACTAGCGGCTCCTGTCCCAAGTGACTAGACCACTCTGCCAGCAGGGGCCGATGGGCAAGGGCACGAACTAACGGGATGAACGACATGGGATCCAATGGCTGCAAAGGGTCAGGATCCTAGTTTAGCGATCTGAGCCGGGGATCCCTGCTATGGAGGCTACGCTACAGGTCTGGAAGGGTTACGCTACGGGGCGAGACAAGATCTCCAGCACCAATTCAGGGATCCGATCCAGCCGATCAGCCATGATCACCCCCACCCGATTCAGCGCCTCAATTTTGCGGGCTGCCGAGCCCTTCTCCCGTTGCCCCGGATCCAGAGTGGTGCTGGCGATGCCCAGATAGTCGGATAGAGATACCGTTTGGCCGCTGATGTAGGCCACCACTGGCTTATCAATCTGGCCAGCAATGGTCTGGGCAGCCTCTTCTTCGGCGGTACCCCCCAACTCTCCTAACAGCACGATTAGCTGAGTCGGCTCATGTTCCTCCAACAGCTGGAGCCACTGGGCAAACGAGGATCCCGAGATCGGATCCCCTCCCACACACACCGCCAAAGATTGCCCTAGACCCGCATTGGTCAGCAACCCTGCCGCCTCAAATCCCAGGGTGCTGCTGCGGCTGATCAACCCCACGGAGCCAGGGATATAGAGATGAGGAGGGAACAGGCCCAACATCGTCGCCCCCGGAATCATCACCCCTGCCGAATGGGATCCCACCACCAGCGTGTCGGTCTGCTCTGCCACCCGCAATAACCGCACCATATCCAAAGGTGGCACCCCCTGCGGGGTAAGGATCAACTGGCGGATCCCAGCCTCAATCGCCTCTAGGGCAGCATCCATGACCCGGTGGGCGGATCCCAAGATGATGGAGAGCTGGATCCCACCAACACTGTCCATCGCTTGTTCCACCAGATCAAACAAGGGGATACCGAGGTTTTCGGTCTGAATAGAGGGATCCCCTGGCGCGATCCCAGCCACCACCGGGGTGCCATAACTTTGCATGTGCTGTACTAGGCGACAGGCGATCCCATCGGTGATCCCTTGTACCAAGACAGCCCCATCAGTCAAGGTTTCCACATCAGCACCTAGCTAGCATTCTTAACCGTAGCCCTAACCTTTTGTCTTAAAACTAGTGTCTTAAAGACTAGAGCAAGCTAGCTTTCTGGAGAATCCCAATTGGTCTGGGTTGAATTGGTCTGGGTTGAGCTGGCTTCATCGGCTGGGCCGGGATCCTGAGTGACACCCTCTGAGGTCTGATCTGCCTCTTGAGTAGCCTCTCCCACCTCGCCACTGGGGCCAGGGCCATCCGACACCGAAACCATCGCGTGGCGAATGACCACATCTCCAATGGTGTAGCCAGCTTGGTATTCTGCCGCCACCAGTCCTTCCGCCAAGTCCGAGCTAGGCTGATGAGCCACCGCCTCATGGATATTGGGATCAAAAGGCTGTCCAATCGCCTTCATTCGTGACACCCCCAATTTTTCAAGGTGTCCACCAATAGACGATGTACGCTCTGATAGCTGTTGTGAATGTCATGCTCTCGGTCGGTGTCTAGCTTCACCTGCTGTTTAGCCCGCTCAAAATTGTCCACAACAGGCAAAATTTCCACCAAGATCTTCTGGCGCTCACGGATGCTCAGCTCTTCTTTCTCTCGCTGAGTTCGGCGGCGGAAATTCTCAAAATCAGCGTAGAGGCGGACATAAGCATCCTCTCGTTCCTTGAGCTGCTGTTTGGCTACATCTGCCTCATGCTGAAGCTTGCCAAGGGTGCCAATATCAGTGCTACTGCGAGTTTCGGGGGCAGGCTCTGACTCAGCAGCTTCGACTTCGACGATGAGTTCCTCAAGGTTTTGGTCTTCTTCGACCAACTCTGGGATGGCATCTTCGGGAGGCATAGGTTGCTTCTCTTGGGCGGTCATGGTTTGTCGTCGCGAAACATTAACGGTCATCAAACGGTCATCGCGGGCGGAGAATCCACCGCAGCCTCAAGCCGCAAGAGTGCTTTTCCCCATCCCAGTCTAGTGTGCCTTGAGCCAGTGTCTGATCCTACTCCCGATGATCAAGTGGAGCAACGCCTGGAATGCCTAAGGGTGGTTAAAAAGAGAACTCAGGAGACATAAATCCCGGCCAGAGGTGCACTGAGAGCCTCCTCTAGCTCTGATAGCCCGAGCCGTTCCTCCAAAATCGTCATGACCTCCCGGCCAAAATCCTGAGGATTGCGATCCCAAGCCTCCAAACAAACTTCCCCAAAAAAGGATCCCATCGGCTCAGGATTCCAGAGCAGCTTACGGGCTGTCCAGGGGGTCATATTCATGGGATTAAAGTTCTCATCAATTACCCCCGTTTTAAGGGCATAATCTTCGAGATGAGTGTGGGGTTGTAGGCCAATAAAGAAGATAGCGGGATCCACTTTATCTCGACCAAAAATTGCTTCTAGCTCACGATGATAGCGCAGAGTCTGACGAATGGTCTCAGGTCGCTCATCAATCACATTAAAAGAGTAGTTGACCGAGACTAAATCATTGAAGCCCGCTTGTTTGAGATACCGACAACTATCCAAAACAGTTCGGAGATTGTAGCCCATCCGCATCTTACGAACGAGTTCCTGGGATCCACTGGTGATGCCAATCTCAAAGTAATTCATGCCAGTTTTAACCATCAGATCCGCTAGCTCAGGCGTGAGGTTATCAGCCCGAATATAAGCAGCCCAACGAATATCCGTCATGCCTGCTGCCACGATCTTTTGCAACAACTCAATGGCATCATCAATGTAGCGTCGAGCTGGGATGAACTGGGCATCAGTAAACCAAAAATTACGCACCCCACGGTCATACAGCTGCAACATTTCCCGCACCACTTCATCGGCAGGATTGATCCGCACCTGTTTCCCTTCGATGACAGTGTAGATGCAATAACAACAGTTGTGAGGACAGCCCCGTTTGGTCTGGACACCAATGTAAAAATCGCCACCCTCTAGGTAATAACCAAGCTCAGGCCAAATCTCCTCAATATAGGTGTAATCACAGGCGGTTTTCTGGATGGATTGAGGCACCTCATGCACCAGTCCGACACGGGGTTTTTCCAGCTTGGCTCGGTAGCAACGCTCTGACTCTAGGCTCAGTCCCTGTAGGAGCTTTTCCAGCAGGGTTTCCCCCTCCCCCACCGAAATGATGGTGCCTTTGGGCAACGAGGATCCCAACTGTTCATAAAAGACACTGACAGCCCCGCCCCCCAGCACCACCTCCGCCTGAGGGTTGTAGCGACGGGCGCGCCGGATCCCTTGCCAGACTAGCCGGGTATTGCGCCAGATCTCGCCGTAATAGGCCAGCACCAGCCTCAAGCTATTCAGGGATCCCCGGAGTTTCTTCAGAAGATTGGGGGAGTACAAAAACTCAAACGAGTGTTGGAGCAAGTTGCCTGCCCGCCCATTCACAGGGGCATAGACCTGAATATCCCGCCAAGAAAATACCAGCAAATCTGGTCGAAAGTCGTCGATTTGCTCCAGCATCTTGCGGCGAAAATCCAGCGGCGGAAAGGTGCCCATGTCAAAAATGCGTTGTTCGATGGCAGGAAACTGCTTGTGGACATGATCTGCCAGATAGACCGCCCCAATCGGGAAAATAGGATTGCAGGGCAATCGAATATAGAGAACTTTTTGGAGACGAAACTGTCTCTGGGCCTGTTGTCTTATGGTCTGGGTCATCACAGGATCCCCGCATCAGAACTCATCATTAAGATTCTTTAATATATTCATTTTTCAGTCTAGTGCTTTTTTGTACGCTGTGTGAAACCTGCCATCAGCCAGACAAATGGCTCACCAAGGCCCGCAGACCCAGACGATAACTCTCCGCCCCAAATCCACTGATCTGCCCCACTGCCACAGGTGCGAGATAGGAATGTTGGCGAAAAGAGTCTCGCTTATGAATATTGCTCAGATGAACTTCCACGAGCGGCAAGCCGACCCCCGAAATTGCATCCCGGATAGCAACGCTGGTATGGGTCAATCCCCCCGGATTCATTAAAATGCCCTCCTGCTGCCCCAATGCCTGATGGATAGCATCGATCAGGATCCCTTCGTGATTGGATTGCAGAATCTGAAGCTTGACCCCCAATTCTTTGGCAAGTTGGTTGAGTGAGTCATTGATCTGCTCAAGAGTGGAGCTGCCGTATATATCTGGTTCACGGATCCCTAGGAGATTTAGATTAGGGCCATGGAGAACTAGAATCTTCCAGATTTTGTCTGCCATCCACATCCCTCACAAATCCCTTTGATGCAATGTCTAAATGACGAAATGTCTAAAACCGCCAGTCAATCTCACTATTCTCCAATCAGCAAACTCTCTTCTTGACACGGTTATCAAGTGATCAAGGATTCTAATGACTTAAATGTCAATAATCAACATGGGATCCTGATGATTTGATCCCAAATTTTGCTGGCTAACTATTAGAGCACTTAGAGCAGCACATACTTGATAATTGCTCAGGGATGCCTATTGGGTAGGATCTCTCTACTCAACTTAAATCCTTAGTACCGTCTCCGCGATCTATCATCTACGGGAATCGGGATAGGCTGTACCTGCTCTTGAGGCGCAGGGCCAAGTAGCGAATCAATCGCCTGCTCTACCCATTGCCGGAGCTTTTCGAGAAAGTTGTCAAACCAATCCATGTGCTCTGCCTCGTGATTTTGCCTACGTTAGGCACGATGTGCGAGAGATATCCCAAGATGAGACTCTTATCTTAACAGAGGGTTATGAGAAACTGCACGAACCTCAGAATGCATTCACACCTGAACAGATTCCCCAAGCTTCAGATGCCCGTCATCTCCAACTTCATACAGCTCCCGATTCCCTTTAGAGTTCCCACCCATTGGGTTTGAGGCATCCAGACCGCTTGAGTTAGCTTGTCGCATCGCTCTATCGGCGGAGGTGCTTCAGAACCAAAGCTCGTTAATCTAGATGACGGGTTGTGAAGTTGTGTTAACCCTCTTCTTAAGATAACTCCTTTTGATGCTGGATTCACAGATCCCCAATAATCGGCCTCAAGGTTAGCAGCCCCAAGGTTTAGCAGCCCCAAGGTTTAGCAGCCCCAAGGTTTAGAAGGGTAGAGAATACCCCCGCCTACAACCAGGGGACTGCCCTAAACTAGTGAAATCTCAACTATCGACATCAAACTATCAACAGAACCCTTAGAGTTGGCACAAGATGAAGTACAGGCAGATACAGCCCTATCTCCTCTTGACTCCAGTGGTGCTGGTGATCGGGATCCTGTTTGGCGGTGGACTGGTATTGGCGCTGCTCCAGAGTTTGGGGCTATTGGGGTTTGGCGCTCAGGGATCCCTGACTTGGGCTGCTTATGGGCGGGTGCTGCGGGATCCCGACTTTGTTCGGTCGTTGCAGGTCAGTTGCTATCTGGCGGTGCTGGGTACAGGCTTGTCTTTGGGGTTGGGGTTAGGGTTGGCGCTTTTGCTTCGCTCGGCAGGGCGATGGGCCACCTTTATGTGTCAGGTGACCTTACCGATTCCCCATTTAGTCGGGGTGTCCGGCATCCTGTTGTTGTTATCTCCTAGCGGCCTGTTGTCACGGGTTGCTTATACTTTGCAGTGGACGGGATCCGATCAGGACTTTCCGCTCTTGGTCAATGATGTGGGATATCTGGGGGTACTGATCCATATGCTGTGGAAGGAGGTGCCTTTTGCAGCTCTCATCCTGTTGGCGGTACTGAGGGGCATGGGCTCAGACTACGAGATGCAATCCCGACTATTGGGATCCAATCGCTGGCAAAGCTTTTGGTATGTGACGTTGCCCCTATTACGCCCGGGTTTGCTATCGGCAGGGGTGTTGATCTTTGGATTTATATTTGGATCATTTGAGGTGCCACTGCTACTGGGGCCAACCTATCCACGGGCTTTGCCAGTCCAGGTTTATCAGCTCTTTAGCCATCCTAATTTGGCTCGAAGACAAGAGGCGATGGCCCTCGGGATCCTGATGGCAGTGATATCGATCAGCTTGGTGGGGATTCTAGTGGGTACTGGGTGGCAGCGGCAGCCTCGGCAAACATCAGGTCAAGTACGCGATCTCTAATCCTTAGACTGACTTAATGTCAACAACTAGCTCTGCTCAACTAGGGCCGAGGAGATCGGGCTGATCAGATCCGTATCTGTTCTGATGGCACTGGGCCCAACAGTTTGCACGGGCCCACCAACATCCATCCCCAAGGGCAGGTCATCGGGCATCATTAGCGTCATCACCATCACCACCACCGCCACCAAAGCAAGGGGCAAACCAGAACCGTTAGCCCACTCTGTATCAATATCCCGGCTTCTCTCATGGCTCCGGCGGGAACTGATAGTAGCACGACCAGGCCGAGCTCCGCGCCTGTTGGCAGAGGATAGAGGGGATGGGTAGCGTTTGTTCAACATAAGTACAGGTCAGTAACACTATTGATAGTGTCTCTTCTGCAACCCACTCGATCATCAGCTTCAAGCTCCATTGCGGTGGCACACAGGCTCAAACTCAACTTCCCAAGCTAGCGATACCAGTGGTGTGTCTTTGTAGACCGGATTGCGGCAACGCTCATCGCTAGAATTGACCTCAAGTTCAGACCCTCTGGCAACCTGAAATGTATCGCAACAAGTCTTTGGAACGATTTAAGGTTTGCCATACTTCATTACTTGCGGCAACAAGTTGATAAGTAAAAGCCCGATTTGTAACAGGCTAAAAATAATGGGATCACCACATTCTATGCATCAGTTAATCTGTGCTTTTGTTTGGATGAGATTTTGGCTGAGCAAAGGTTTGAGGGCGTTAAGAGAAGTAGAAATTTCAATAAAAATGACCGGATTCTGAATGGCGCGATAACAAGATGTCTTGACTTGTTTCGGAGATGAAATAAATGGAGACTGGATCAGGGCTTACCTCTAGGATTAAGTCTAATGAATCAGTCGTTTAACTGATCTAGATGGACATTAAAAGATGCTTAAGCTCACCATGAGGTCAATGACACCCGAAATGATGCGCCGCTTTTGGAAGCTGGTGAGCGAGATCTGTAGGCCCGAACTGGCCCTTCAGGAAGATGAGAAGATTGTCAACACCCTCTTGGCTGCTTGCCAGCAATACCACCCTTTCAGTAGTTTGGATAATAACGAGCTCAATAGCTACATCACCGCACGGATCCCGTTGATTCGTGACCTGGTGTTGGGTTGACCAGACGACCCGCATCGTGCCAACGCTACTGCCTAATTAGGGCTGCAATCCCGCCGCTGGGGATAAATCACAGCAAGGATCTGACTCTGATCTGAATCTGAAATAGGCTAGGCACTGCTTAGAATAGGGAGACTGCATTGTTGTAAAGCTAGATCCCGATGTCTCAGTTATCTGAAGCCTCTCCTTCCCAAGCTGCTGGGTCGCCAGCCCCCAATTCTCCCCCGCTGAAGTTGCTGCGGACTCATGAGTCTGACCGTTTAGAGCGGATTCGCCACACCACCTCTCATGTCATGGCGATGGCGGTGCAACGGCTGTTTCCCAAAGCCCAGGTGACCATTGGGCCAGCCACCGATTATGGCTTCTATTACGACTTTGATACGCCGGATCCCTTTTCTGTTGAGGATCTGAAAAAGATCAAGCAGGAAATGCAGTCCATTCTTAAAAAGGGCTTGCCCGTCATGCGGGAGGAAGTCAGCCGCGAGGAGGCTCAACAGCGGATCGAACGGCTGGGGGAACCCTACAAACTGGAGCTTTTGGCCGCCATTCCAATGGGTGAAGCCATCAGTCTGTATCACTTGGGAGATGAGTGGTGGGACTTGTGTGCTGGCCCTCATGTGGAGACCACCAAGGAGATCAATCCCAAAGCCTTCGATCTGCTCAGTGTGGCGGGGGCCTATTGGCGAGGGGATGAGACCAAGGGGCAGTTACAGCGCATCTATGGCACCGCCTGGGAAACCCCGGAAGAACTGAAAGAGTACAAACGCCGTCTGGAAGAAGCAAAACTGCGGGATCACCGCAAGTTGGGCAAAGAGCTGGGCCTGTTTCTCTTTGCTGAAGATGTGGGGCCAGGGCTGCCGCTGTGGACTCCCAAGGGCACCATCTTGCGCTCGACCCTAGAGGACTATCTCAAAAAGGAGCAGGTGAAACGGGGCTATCTCCCTGTGGTTACTCCTCATATTGGCCGCGTCGATCTGTTTAAGATCTCGGGTCACTGGCAAAAATATCGGGAAGACATGTTTCCGATGATGGCGGAGAACGATCAAGCCCGAGGTGCAGAGCAGGGCTTTGTCATGAAGCCGATGAATTGCCCCTTTCATATTCAGATCTACAAATCAGAATTGCGGTCTTATCGAGAGCTGCCGATCCGGTATGCCGAGTTTGGCACCGTTTATCGATACGAGCAGTCGGGGGAATTGGGGGGACTGACACGGGTGCGGGGCTTTACGGTGGATGATTCTCACCTATTTGTGCGTCCCGATCAGTTAGATGAAGAATTCCTCAAGGTGGTGGATCTGATTCTGGTGGTCTTTGAGAAACTGCAACTCAAGGACTTTCGGGCGCGGCTCAGCTTCCGGGATCCCGCCTCTGATAAGTACCTGGGATCCTCAGAAGATTGGGACAAGGCCGAAAACGCCATCCGGCGGGCGGTGGAACAACTGTCGATGCCCCATTTTGAAGGCATTGGGGAGGCGGCTTTCTATGGCCCCAAACTGGACTTTATTTTTCGCGATGCTCTCGACCGTGAATGGCAGTTGGGCACCGTGCAGGTGGACTATCAAAACCCGCAGCGGTTTGACTTGGAATATGTGGCCGAGGATAGCTCTCGCCAACGCCCGGTGATGATCCATCGCGCTCCTTTTGGATCCCTGGAACGCCTGGTGGGGATCCTGATTGAGGAATATGCTGGCGATTTTCCCTTCTGGCTAGCCCCCGAGCAGGTGCGAATCCTGCCTGTGGCGGAGCAGTTTTTGGGGTATGCCAACCAAGTACGGGATCAGCTCTTGACCGATGATATCCGGGTGCAGGTGGATGCCAGCAACGAGCGCCTGCCCAAAAAGATCCGCACTGCCGAAAAAGGCAAGATCCCCTACATGCTGATTGTGGGGGAGCAGGAACAAACCGATGGCACGGTCAGTGTGCGGCAGCGACATGGGGATGACGGCGGTAGTCTGTCGGTGGCAACCTTGGCAGAGCGACTCAAAGCCTTGCTCTAGGGGCTGGTCAGGGTTTTGTCGAAATTCCAAAACAAAAATGGGGATCCCCGAGGGGAAATCTCCCTAGAGAGACTGTAGGGTTTCCCGCCGCTGAGGACAAGCAATCCTGAGTAGGGTGTAGCTAGGCATCCCAATTCTCGGTGTATCCTGCTGTGAATTCCCCCTTACCGTCTCTACTGAGGACTCTCTGGGCTGAGGTATTGATGCCTGAGTGGTTGCCCTGCGGGGGGACTGGGGAATGGCACCAAACGGTGCGGGCCTTGGTGCAGCTGTGGCGGGAAGTGGGACATTTGGGGGTGATCGCCAGTGGCCCGATTGCCTGGATGCCTCAGCCGGATTGGGATCACCGGCCTACCACCTGGCATCCCCACTATCCTCATCTCGACCACTGTCGTTGGCTGTTTGCCCCTACTCCAGAGCAATATCACCCAGAGCAATATCACCCAGAGCAATATCACCCAGAGCAACCGGATGGGCCAGAGCAACTTGACAGGGATGGATCCCTTGTATCCGGCTCAGCCTTGGCCATCACCACCTGCCACATCCCCTTCTCAGAACAGGATCCCTTAGCTGAAGAACAATTTCTCTGGATCTTGACGCCTGTATTTGGTGCCGTGGCGGTACAGGGCCGTCATCCCCACACCGGCCAGTCTGGGATCCTGGTTTCTTTTGAGCCAGAGGCGATGCAGCATACCTGGCAAGCTCTGCGGCAGCGGATCCGACAGTCTGATGCGCTGGGGCTAGCGGGCTGGGATCGGGTGATCCAGAGTTTTCCGCCCCAGGATCCTCACCATCGGGTTTTAGCTCACTACAGCACCCTGTTGCTCCTGTCCACACGCCCTGAGGTGGGGGCAACGGCTCAACTGCCCAATGGGATCCCTGCCCCATCGCATCCTCACTCGCATCCCGCTTTACCGCAGCAGACCTCAGAATTTTCGCATCAACCACAAGTTACAACGGGATCCCGCCAGGGGGAGGAGACCCCATCCACCCGGCAGGCTAATCCTACCTCGGCATCCCAGGCTCATAAAGAACCGAAAGGCGTTTCGGAAGCCGAACTGTTGCGGGCTTTGGTACATGAGATCAATACCCCTCTCAGTGCCATTTTGACGCGGGTAAGACTGGCTCTCAAACAGCCCAATCTGCCAGCCCGAGTCCAGGAGCATCTCCACAAGATTGAGCAAGAATGTCTGGAGCAGATCGAGCGGTTTAAGCTGTTTTTTCAAGCCACCGAAATGGATCCGCAGCGGTTACAGCTAGAGCCCACCGCCCTGGTCACAATCCTGAAAGAAAAACTCCCCCGTTGGCAAGAACAGGTGCGAAGACGGGGATCCCATCTGGATATCGAGATCCCGCCAGATTTGCCCAATGTGGTCAGCGATCCTCAGCGGTTGGATACGATCTTGTCGGGCATGATCGACCGTGTGGCCCGCATTTCTCCGCCCGGTAGTGATATTCGGATCCAAGTGGTAAGTGCGGGGGAACAGGTGAAACTTCAGCTGCAAGTCAAAGGAACAGAGGGATCCCTAAGCCACCCCTCAGGTTCCTTGCCGACCCAAGCGATTGGACAAATTTTGGTTCTACAGCCCGAGACAGGGGCAATCAGCCTGAGTATCCCCGTCACCCAAACCCTCTTTCGGGCCTTGGGGGGCTATTTCACAGTTCGTCATCGGGCAGAACAAGGGGATGTCTTTACCATTATCTGCCACGTCAAATCTAGGAAGTGATGATTGAGAGATTAAAAGAGCAACACAGGCCAGATAATCTTTGAATCTTTCTTAACAAACTGAGTTCAAAGGCTGATGTGAAAACCTCAAACATTGGCTGAGTTTGCACCTTCGCCCCTCTGAGCCCTGGATAGAAAGCCTTGACGCCCAGAAATCCAATGGTAGACATTTGAGACTGGATCCCATAAAAGTATCTCTCATTACAATTTTGCCGAGAGCACGGTGATACAAAGTATCGGAAATCAACTGTAACTCTCAGGGGGACGATGAAAAAGATTGAGGCGGTGATTCGCCCATTTAAGCTCGATGAGGTCAAGATCGCGTTGGTCAATGCTGGCATCGTTGGGATGACGGTCAGTGAAGTTCGCGGCTTTGGTCGCCAAAAGGGCCAGACTGAGCGATATCGCGGTTCCGAGTACACCGTTGAGTTTCTCCAAAAGCTCAAGGTGGAAATTGTGGTGGAAGACGATCTGGTCGATACGGTGGTGGAAAAGCTGATTGGAGCCGCCCGCACCGGAGAAATCGGCGATGGCAAGATCTTTGTCACCACGGTCGAAAAGACCGTCCGCATCCGCACTGGGGAATTCAACCAGGACGCTCTCTAGGGATGCGCTGTTGTTGCAGTGATGATCCGGGATCCTGACTAAGCCCGTTCACTCACAGCAAACAGGTTGCAGCTCAAAAATAAGCAGCTCAAAAATAAGATTGAACAAAATTGTTCTTCGGTCTAGCACATGTTAGTAACAAAAGCAGAGGAATAGAGGGCATGAACCTTCTCAATTGTGTTCCCCGTTGGGGCATCAAATTCGCCTTGGTTGGGGTGGTTGGCCTAGCTCTAACCCAAATGCCAGCCTTCGCTCAAGAGGCCGAGGTCGTTCAGACCAATGCCAATATCGTTTGGACAATGGTGTCCGCAGCCTTGGTGTTCTTCATGCAGGCTGGGTTTGCCATGGTGGAGGCGGGCTTCACCCGTGCCAAAAACGCCGCCAACATCATGATGAAAAACCTGATGGACTTTTCCATCGGAGCTTGTGCCTTTTGGTTCATAGGCTTTGGCTTGATGTTTGGAGGCAGCAACGGATTTTTTGGCCTTGACTGGTTTGCCTTTGGGTGGGATCAGGGGGCTGGGTTCGGGACTGAAGTGGGGGATGCTTGGCCCTTCACCTTCTTTGTCTTCCAATTGGTGTTTGCGGCTACAGCCGCCACAATTGTCTCAGGGGCTATGGCTGAGAGGACAAAGTTCTCTTCTTACCTGATCTTTTCTCTTGTGATCACCGCGTTTATCTACCCCATTTCTGGTGGATGGGCCTGGAATAGCCTCTTTGCCGGTTACAACGGTGAAACAGCGGGTTGGTTGGGTAATCTGGGATACCTCGATTATGCTGGCTCCGGCGTGGTTCACCTCTGTGGTGGCGCCGCAGCGTTTGCGGGTGCGATTGTGCTGGGCCCTCGGATTGGCAAGTATGGCCCTAATGGTGAGCCTCGGGCTATTCCTGGCCACAATTTGCCCTTGGGAATGCTGGGCGTTTTCATCTTGGCTTTTGGTTGGATTGGCTTCAACGCTGGCTCTACCACTTCGGCGGGCTATGCCATTGGCTGGATCGCCATGAACACGCTGCTATCAGCTGGAGCAGGCTCCTTGGGCGCTATGTTCACCTCTTGGTCGATTTTCAAAAAGCCGGATATGACCTTTGCGGGCAACGGCGTGTTGGCGGGCTTGGTGGGTATCACTGCTGCCTGCGATAGCGTCACCCCTTTTGCTTCTATCATCATTGGATCCATTGCTGGGATCCTCGTGGTGCTCTCGGTGCTATTCATCGACACTGTGCTCAAAGTCGATGACCCCGTAGGAGCAGTTTCGGTGCATGGCGTCTGCGGTATCTGGGGCGTTGTGGCCACCGGGATCCCGTTCTTTGCCAACTCCAACTACGACTTTGGCTGGGGACAATTGGGAGTTCAGATCGTGGGAGCCTTGGCCTATTTCATCTGGCCTTTTGTCACAGCGTTGATCCTGTTTTTCATCCTCAAAGCCACTGTTGGCTTACGGGCCTCTGCTGAAGAGGAAATCACCGGTTTGGATGTGGGCGAACATGGCAACGTGGCCTACCCAGATTTTGTCAGCGTTGCTCCTGAAACCGATGCCAAGGGCTAGTCTGATTCTCCAAATTCACTCATTTCTGTAGCGCGTCTTCGATTACATTTGGCAGAATTAGCAGCTCTTGGGATCCCCAGGGGCTGCTTTTTGAAAACCATTGGGAGAAAACCCTTCGATAACCCTCTGAAAACTCTCCGAAAACATTTTTATTTGCATAGTCTTTCTAAAAGAAAACAAGAAAACTGGTTCTGATTAAACGCAGCAAAGGATACTCATATGTCACCTGCTCCTGAACGTCACAGTGCTCTACCTCAAGTCTTATGGGGAAGCGGGATCCTGATCGGGATCCTCATGGGTCTGTTCTGGCAACAGCCAGCCTCAGCGCAGGTGGAGGGACTGGACAATATAGAGGCCCTGCAAGCCCAATTAGACACCTTGCAATACCACATCGATTTGCTGTGGACGGTGGTGTCATCGGCACTGGTCTTTTTTATGCAAGCAGGTTTTGCCATGGTGGAATCAGGCTTTACCCGAGCCAAAAATGCCGCTAATATCGTCCTCAAGAACCTGATGGACTTTTGTGTGGGGGCCTGTGCCTTTTGGGTGCTGGGCTTTGGGTTAATGTTTGGGGCTAGTAACGGCTTGTTTGGGGGCAGTTGGTTTGCCTTTAGTTGGCAGCAGGGCATGGAGGCATCTGGAACTGGCAATGGCTGGCCCTTCACTTTCTTTTGCTTTCAACTGGTGTTTGCGGCTACGGCAGCCACCATTGTCTCTGGGGCTATGGCAGAGCGCACCAAGTTCAGCTCCTATCTGCTCTATTCGTTGGTGATTTCCGCCGTGATCTATCCGATTTCAGGCGGTTGGGCTTGGAATGGGCTATTTGGGGCTTATAACGGCGGCACCTCCGGTTGGCTGGAAAACCTGGGTTTCCTAGACTTTGCCGGATCTGGAGTGGTTCATTTGGTGGGGGGGGCAGCAGCTTTGGCCGGAGCCATGACCCTGGGGCCACGGCAGGGCAAGTATTCTGCTAACGGGGATCCCCAAGCAATTCCCGGCCACAATTTGCCGTTAGGGATGCTGGGAACTCTCATCCTCTGGTTTGGCTGGATAGGGTTTAATGCCGGTTCCACCACTGCAGGGATCCCGGATGTGGGCTGGATTGCTATGAATACCTTTCTGGCTGGAGCTGCCGGAGCTGTGGGTGCCCTGATTACCTCTTGGGTGGTGTTCACCAAGCCCGATCTGACCTTTGCGGCCAATGGTGCCCTGGCAGGATTGGTCGGCATTACCGCATCCTGCTACACCGTGCATCCGTTTGGGGCGCTGGTGATTGGAACAGTGGCTGGGTTGCTGGTGGTGGGTTCTGTTTTGTTTATTGAGGGCACCCTCAAAATTGACGATCCGGTGGGTGCTTCGTCAGTGCATGGCACCTGTGGAGCATGGGGGGTGATCGCCACTGGGATCCCTTGGTTTGCCCACGCAGACGCGGGGATTACCTGGGGGCAACTGTTTCCCCAGATTGTGGGGGTGATTGTCTTGGGAGGCTGGGCTTTCATCACCTGCTTTGTGCTTTTTAATGGCATCAAGGCCACCATTGGGCTGCGGGTCTCTGCTGAAGCTGAGGAGGTGGGATTGGATATCAGCGAACATGCCAACATTGCCTACCCCAATTTTGAATCCATCTCAGTGGGCGGATCTGGCCAAAATTGAGGGATCTCTGCTCTGACCCGGTTTCTCAAGAGGGTCTGAAACCCAGAAGACTCTTGTTTTGATGGCAATTTTTGATGGCAATGCTCGGATCCCGTTGCGGTAAGATGAGTATTGGATCCTCGTGAAAATTTGTGAGTGTAGCTGATGCTAAAATCCATCACCCGTCATGTGCATATTTTTGCTGGCGAATTGGATGCTGAGGGGGACATCTCTCCTGTCGCCGGACGATTCACCCTCGATGTGGATCCTGACAATGAGCTGAATTGGACAGACGAGGCTCTGCAACAGGTCTTTCAAAAGTTTGAGCTGTTAGTAGCAGCCTTTGATGGCCGAGATTTGACCGAATACAATATGCGTCGGATTGGCTCCGACCTTGAGCACTTCATTCGTGCTTTGTTGCGGGATGGCACGATTGCCTACAACCTGACGGGACGTGCCCTCAACTACAGCATGGGCTTCCCCCAAGTACCCGTTGATCAGATCGACGGCCAATTTATCCCAGAGCGTTCTTGAGGGATCCCGATCCCCAAAATGCCATTTGCTCCCTTGCTGAATGTAAGTTCTATTTCAAACCTAGAGACCCTTTTCCCGGAGACTCGCACCCATGTCTGAGGCGACTGAATCCACAAAGCCCGCATCCCCTCAAGCTGACTCTGGCAAGGCCAAAACAGATGCCAAGCCTGCCCCCAAAGCGGCCAAGGCCAAAGAGCCAGACAAGCCGTTTGTTGACATCATCGAACAAGATTTGATTCCCGCTCTCAAAGATTCTCTGCAAAAGCGTGGCATCACAGATCTTGAGGTCAGCTTCCAAACCAAAACCCTCAGCGGTACTTTTGGCCAAGGGAAACGGCTATTCTCTGTCCTCTTTGTGGATGAAACATTGGCGGGCACCAAGTTCTTCACCTGTGGCACTGACGGGATCCCGGCCAGCACAGTGGAATCTTTTATGATTGACGAGCGCCGCGTCGATGTAGGTTTGGCAGTCTTCTACATAGTCCAGCGACTCTTTGCCCAGGGATGGCTCTAGGTCAGGTGCTAACTGATTCATTCAAGCTAATTCAAGCTAATTCAAGCGATAACCAAGGCCATAAACCGTCTCAATCAGATCGGGCGAAGAACCTGCTTTGCGTAGTTTTTGGCGCAAGGAACGAATATGGGTTTTGATGGTCTCTTCTTCCGGGGGATCCCCAATGGGCCAGAGACTCTCCACGATCAGCCGCCGACTAAGCACTTGCCGACCGTGGGTCAAGAGCAATTCCAACAACGCAAGTTCTTTGGCTGTGAGCTTGAGCGGGTTGCCCAGATAACTGGCCTCCCAAGTGGTGACATCCAACCGCAAATCTTTCCAGGCCAAGACGGGATCCCCTGGTTGGTAGCAACGACGCAGATGCGCCCGAATCCGAGCCAATAATTCCTGAAGATGAAAGGGCTTAACGATGTAATCATCCGCCCCGGCATCCAGTCCGGTGATCTTATCAATGCTGGTGTCCCGTGCCGTCAACATCAATACTGGAAATTGATAGCCTTGGGCCCGAATCCGCTGACAAAGCCGGATCCCGTCTACCCCCGGCAATTGGATGTCTAGCAGCACCAGTTCATAACCGGCATCCGTAATATGTCCCCAGGCCGTCTCTCCACTAGAAGCCACTTGGACACAGTACTGCTCATCCGACAGAGCATCCGCAAGAGATTCTGCCAGCAGGGGGTCGTCTTCAACCAGGAGAATCCGCATAGATCTGAGGTGACTGCTGAGGGGAACTCAAACCGCTATAGCTCCACAACGCTAAACCAGCCCCTCGCAGAGAAAAGTATTGGCAAACACACCCTATGGGGTTTTCTCTCACCAAACTCAGCCCCATCCCCAGCAACTATTGCTAGCTCAGGTATTGCTAGCTTAGGGATAATTTACTGCAACCTAGCGATCGGCAGTGAGCTCGGGGAGGAACATTGGGATCCTGTCAAGCAATCCTGACGGATTCGGGAGACGGTTCCTGAACCATCAGATCGGTACAGTCAATGGTGTCAGCCAAGATGGAGCTAGCCATCATACCGGTATGAATCTCTAGCTTGGCCATTGGCAGGGCGGTAAAAAGTAGGCGCTGACCAGGAAAGACCACCCGTTCAAAATACCAATTATCGATATTGGTGATGCGGGCCACCTGAATCGAGCTGGTGGCATTGACATAACAACAGGTTACGCGTTGCAAGGTCTGAAGGTCAGGGATTGCATCCAGTGTTTGCATAATATCTACCAATCAGAAGCTATCTTGGGTTGAGAGTGAAGGGAATTAAATATCCTATTTTTAAGTTAGCATCCCCTGACCTAAGTCAAAGTAGTCCCTGATACCTCCGTCCAGATCTGATCTAATGTTTTAGCGATTTCTAATGCTTTCGATCCAAACCAAAAGGCTCTGTCTCATGAGGCTAAAAATCTCTCAATCCGTTGAGGGGACAGTCTTTGAGCGTCTGATGCGTATTGCCGGATACTTTTCTAGTCACACAAAAAAGCTTGTTTTGAAATTGTTCAATATGAACTCTTGAGCATTGCTTTATTGCATTCATTCGGTTGATTGTGAACTTTTGATTGATAATTTCAGCGCTCACAAACGAATAACCCAAGTTAAATATGACGAAGGTTGCTGGGTAACGTATTCAAGGCTACTCTTTTGGGTGAACCTAATGTGATCTTGAGCAGACGCATACACTAAAATCCTGTCAATTGAGTTAGCTGATGGGTTTGAGTTAGCTGATGGGTTAGCGTTCTAGCCCTTGCCGAACGTCTCGTTCTCCGCTGGATCCCTCGCCCCAGTTAAAGCCATCGACTCTTAGTTCTACCGCTCCAGTCTCCCTCACAGGGTTGTACTGGATACTAAATCCATAGGTTCTGCGGTCGTAGCCCAGGCTAAAAGTTGTATCGACACGACGACCTGATTGTAAGTCAATGGTGGTCTCAGCCCCAGCCCTGACCGGCCCATAGATCTGTTGTAGGATCCCGAGGTCCAGCTGTTCGCGCGTGGTAATCCGGTCAAACAGAAAGGGGGAGGCTCCCGCCAAAAAGCCATTGGAATAGGTGACGCTGAGGTTGGTGTAGTCCAGTGTATTGCTCAAAAACTGTCCTAGCACCGCATCAACCCCGACGCTGCCCGCCAGATAACTCTGGGTCTCACCATTGGAATAGTAGGCTTGGCTGCTGAGCAAGCCCGTATTGAGCCAGACACCTTCCTCAATGGGGGTGGAGCTAAACCGCAGCCGTGGAGCCATTTCCCCTGTAGCTGTCTCCATGAGGGGAATGGGAACGGGATCCTCCGGTTGCCAGAGGCGAAAAGAGCGACTCAGGGCCGTGCCCAACTGAAGGCGAATCAGTTGCAACTGTTGATCGCTGGTCTGCTCTGCTTGTGCTGCCTCAGTATCAATAGGATCCTGGCCTAACCCATCGATCAAGTCAGCAGCTAGGCGGTAGCTGAGGTCAATGCCCGAATCCCCCAGTCCAATCACAGGTGATTCATAGCTGGCCCCCAGCCGATTTTGGAGGATCTGAAACCCCAGCAAGCCACTAAAGTACCGCTGCCGATGGTCATAAGAGTATGTCACCCGGCCCCCATCCCCGGTGGGAATCACATGAGCCACCTCAACCCGCAGCTGATCGGCCAAATCGCTGAAATCCAGCCCCCGCAATTCCGCCAAGAGGGTGGTGGCTTGACCGTTGTCATAAAACAGATTGAGACGAGTCTGGATCCCAAATGCTTCCGTGATGGGACGGTCTTGAAAGAGCCGCTGGGCATAGAGCTGGGGAGAGACCACAAAGCTGATAGTCGGTTGATCGAGAAGCTCGAAGTTAGGCTGCACGATCAGGCCACGACGATCCGATTCCCGGTCAAAATTATCGAAATAGACCGACACCGGCGCTTGGCGTTCCTGCTGATCGATGCGAATGCTGATGGGTAAGGGCAAAAATAATAGCTGATCAAAGACCAACTGGCCCGCCTGAGCTGTCACACTGCCGGTGCCATCGGGTTGAAAGTTGGCTACTACCACCGGACTTCGGATCTGCAATTCGGGCGGATCAAAGAGATCGTTGGTGATACGGACGTTTTCCCCTCGCCACTGTTGGGCATCAAACTGAATCCGGTCGGCTTGAAACCGAATTAGCCGGGATCCCTCACGTGTGTCGGGACTGGCTGAGCGGGTAATGGGATCGGTTGGCAAGGTTGACCGGGTTAGATCGGCGGGCAAGTTAGCGATATCAATCAGCCCCACCACCTCCTCCAGAGTCCCAGTTTCGGCCAAAAAGTCGTAGGCTAGCCGCTGCCCGCGAACCTCTTGAAGGCCCAACTGAATGATGATGGATCCCTCGGCCACCACCCGCTGGGTGCGGATCTCCACCCGCATCTGATCGGCCCGCAAGCGACTTTGGCCAATGGTCATCTCGACATTGCCCTCCGCCTCAAACACCTCTGTCTGTTGATCAAAGCTCTGGCGGTCGGAGCGTAACCGTAACGGGGATCCCGGCACCGCTGGCTGAAAGGATTCGGACCGCTGCACCTGCGGCGACAAAACATCCTCTGGCAACACCCCTGACTCCTGCCCCCAAACAGGATCCCCCACCCCACTAGAGCCGTTTAGCACAACACTAGCCAGCATCAAGCCTGCTAACCATCTGACCCTCTTGATCGCCGCCATCTGGGCTGGGTGCTTCACAAAACAGTCCTATCGCTTGGGGTGGCTTTCATCCATAGATACGACAGACAGTGATGAAAAAGCCTCCTGGTGGGTGGGCAGAACGCGATTCAGCTTGCCGCTTTGAAAGCCCTCCAGATCCAAGCAGACATACAAAAAGCCCGCCGACTGAAAGGCTTGAGTCAAAGCCCTCAAATCCGTGGCCTGCATAAAAGCAAGAAGCTGATCGGGGGGCAGTTCAATTCGCGCCGTATCCTGCTGAGATCTAACCCGCACCTGCCGCCATCCCGAGCCCCTCAGATACCGTTCTGCCGCCGCCACCCGCTGCAACTTAGCAGTAGTAATCGACTCGCCATAGGGAAAGCGAGAGCTGAGGCAGGGCTGGGCCGGTTTGTCCCACCAGGGTAGACCCAAGTATTGAGAGAGCTGGCGCACCTCTAACTTGCTCACCCCCCACTCAGCCAAGGGGGAGCGCACACCCCGTTCCAGAGCCGCCTGCACCCCCGGTCGATAATCCCGCAAATCATCAGCATTAAGGCCATCCACCACGTAGGCATAGCCCCGTGATAGGGCCAAGGGTCGGAGGGTATCGTGAAGTTCCCGTTTGCAAAAGTAGCAACGATTGACCGGATTGGCAGCATAGTCTGGATCCGCCAGCTCATGGGTTTCCACAATGTCGTGGCGCAGACCCATCCAATCGGCCTGTTCGATGGCGTCATCCAAATCTTCGGGCATCAGCGCATCAGAATTGGCCGTCACCGCCAAGACTCGCTCCCCCAGGACATCAAGGGCAATTTTGGCCACCAAGGTGCTATCGATGCCGCCGGAGTAGGCGATCAACACCTGACCAGCCTCCTGAAAAAGCTGCCGCAGACCCTCAAGTTTGGCCATCAAGTTGGCCTCCAGCGTCAGTGCCTGAGACACAGCAGCCGCAGGTTGAGCCGCAGCAGCCAAAGCATTGACTTGATTGGCAATCGATTGAGCAACAAAATTCGGTGCAGGCATAGATCCATCAATACGAGAGTCGATCAATACAAGAGTCGATCAATACAAGAGTCGATATGAGAGATGAACTGAAGCAGGTTTTCAGCACTGACCTCCTATGCCACTCTATTCCCTCACCTCCTGGGATGGGCTACGAATTTTGGCAAACTGCTGATTTAATGTCACGCACCAAAAGTCAACATTACTGACAACTAGACTGACAGCTAGCGCCATTGGGGCAACCGCTGTAACTAGTGAAATGTATCAAAAAAAATAGAGATTGCCACTACCTGTAGTGAGAAAAAGGGAAATCCAGTGTTAAACTACCTCTAGCTTGTTGGTTGCGTTTGTCTTTGTTGTGGTGTATCTCGTGAGGTAGATCGATGATCCTGAGAACTGCTCCCTCTCAAAAAGGCCGTCCTGCCAAAGGTTCCCCCCGTTGGACTGGGCTAAATCCCTGGGCCTTAGCTCTACTACTGGGATCTTGGCCCTATGCCCCCCTCTCGGCTCAAGAGTTCACCGTCCAGGAATTTGACTTTACGGCTCCGTCAGGGATCCCGATTAATCCTCAGTCCTCCAGTCCTCTCCCGCCCGATCCTGCCGCCGCTCCGATTGCTCCGCCGCTGCCGATGGCTCCACCCGCTGGTGCCACCAGTGAGCTACCCCTGCCCCCCAGTTTGCCGACCTATAGCCTTGACCAACAGCCCATTGCTCCCGCCGATCCAGCCCCAGGACTGCAGTCCCCCCCCGGTGGTGCCGATGGGCCGTCCTGCCCAAGAAACCGCC
>JAAUUM010000240.1 GCA_012031565.1 Synechococcaceae cyanobacterium SM2_3_2 | reverse complement strand
GAACTTTTTTGCCAAGCTCAAGCAGTATCGGGGAATTGCCACACGCTACGACAAGCGGGCAGAGAATTTCCTGGGAGCAATCTATCTGGCGGCTGCGGTTATCTGGCTGATCTGATGACACGCCCTAAACTCTCTTACCATCTGAGCAGTTGGTCAGTCCACTTTCTTGGGCTCAGGATCTCGCTTGGCTGAGTGGCCATGATGAAAGCGGATCCCAATCAGCGCATCGTAGAGAAAGCTCCAAAATTCTCTGCCATTCCAGATCCCTAACGTTTGCTTGCAGCCTTTCTCATCCAGTAGATGCTTGGCCTCTCTGTAAGCAGTTTGGTATTTGTACCAAGGCACTGTCGGCCAGAGATGATGCACCAAGTGGTAGTTTTGGCCCAACAGCAAGATATTGGTCAGCCAGCCAGGGTAGATGCGGGCATTATTCCAACGACCCTGCTCATGAAAAGGTCGGTGGGGCAAATAGTCAAAGAAAAGCCCCAGCAGCAGCCCCATAATGCAGGCGGGCGGAAGCCAGTAATTCATGATGTAGTCAGAGTAACCAAACCGAAAGGCCAGCACAAAGGTGATCACCACCGTGGCTCGACTCAATCCCCACTCCAGCAGATCCCACTTGCCTTTACGCCAGAGAGACCGCCGAAAGAAGTAGACCTCATGATAAAAGAATCGTGGGGCGATCAGCCACAATGGGCCTCCGGTTGAGACATAGTGGTCAGGATCATTATCAGGATCGTTGACATGGGCATGATGCTCCATGTGAACTCGCTTAAAGACCGGGTAAACAAACCCCTGCAACAAAGCAGATCCATGCCCCAGAGCCTCATTCATCAGCTTATTGCGATGAGCCACCCCATGAGAGGCATCGTGAATGACTGTGCCCAGCACATAAAGCGAGACAAAATTGAGCCAGAAGACGGCCCATCCCGGCCAGTGCCAAAAGGCATAACCCCCAAAGCAGCTCGCCGTAGAATCACAGACCCCAAAAACATCATCAAGCTGGGGTTAAAGAAAACCTGTGGCGGGCCGACCAACTCATGAGGAATCGATCGGCGCTTAGGGGCCTCCTTGTCTGTTGAAGGCATCACCGAGCCGTCAGCAGCAACCGTCATGTGTGTCTCCCACTCCTCTGAAAGCCCCACCACCCTACCAAGGGATCCCTGACGGCGTGGGGTAACTGATTGTTAGCGAACGCTTAACATTGCTTAGTATAGGGCCTCACATACACCCCAGAACAGCCCTTTTTTCTCTCAGAGGGCTACATGTCCCTCAGCCAATCCCTATCTATCTTTAGCCAATCCAGGCTAGGGATCCCATCGTCACAGCCTACCCTAAAGCAAGCTCAGGGCAACTAGGGCTAAGACAACCAAAAGAGGAGCAAAAGGACATGCCCTCAGCTCCTCCTAGAGATGGATAAAAGTAGTGACCCCTGAAAGTTGATGAGATTGAGTCTCTGTGGGAGGGATAACCCCTAAGAAACAGCCAAGAGGTCAAGCTCTAGGATCAACGATAGGTTGTGGGGGATTGATGAGTTACTAGGGTGTAGATGTCGAATTAGTTGTCATAAACCCGGCACTCGATGGCATCAGGGTTATCGGCGCAGTGCTGCTCTAGGCTGTTGAGCTTAGCAGGCTGATGGCTACGAGCAGCCAAAACCTCTTCTACGGCATCCCATGCGGCGCGGCAATGGGGATCCCCTTCTCCATATTCAGAACAGATCGCACGAGCATTTTCTAGCTCTTTGCTGACCACATCTGACAAACCCATGAACGTTCTCCTCGGCTCATGTACACAGCGTTAGCCTTCAAAAAATGGCCTCTAGCTGCTTTATTCATTCCATATCGTAACCCATGACTCTTGACCCGTATGGTATTCCTGACCACCCGTAGGTTAAGACAAACTGTAAGTTTGTTCTAATGAGAACCATTCTGCCAGCATCGATTGATCAGGTCTGACAGGGATCCCTCCCGCTAGAAATCACTCAATCAGACTCAATCTTGACTGAGCAATAGTTAATCGGGAGTTAATCGGGTTGACCAGCCTTAAACATTGAGCTGAGCGGGTTGTTACAATCATTTACAGTATCGCGCTGTAGCTCTATGGTTGGCCTAGATTCTTCTGACGATTCTGCCCTGAATGGCTTTCACACAGATTTGCTGCTCAAGGGTCAAGATACTTCTCGACCTGCATTAGCCCCGGTTGCCAATCCTCCAAAGACGGTGGGATCCCGATTGGGGCACTCTAACCACTGGATCTGGCACAACTGGGATGTCCACTACACCTATGAACCCAGTCGGGCGCAAACCCCCACAGGACAGGTGAATCTGACTACGGCTCCAGTGCTCTTGCTGCACGGGTTTGGGGCGTCGGTGGGACATTGGCGACACAACATTCAGCCGTTGGGATCCCAGCGTTCGGTCTATGCCCTTGATCTGTTGGGTTTTGGAGCCAGTGCCAAGCCCCAAGTGGACTACACCATCGATCTGTGGGTGGATCAGGTAATCGACTTTTGGGAGGCTCATATCCATCAGCCGGTCGTTTTAGTCGGTCATTCGGTGGGGGGACTGGTGGCTCTGTTGGTGGCAGCCCGCCGTCCGGAGATGGTCAAAGGACTCTGCCTAATCAGCTGTGCGGATGGCCCTCATCCGGAAGAACTCCCAGCACCCCTAGAGTGGCTGGTGCAAGGACTGTGTGAGGTCTTGATTGGCATCGTGGGCAATCCCCTGACCTATCCCCCGCTATTTCGCTGGCTTCGGCAACCGGAGGTGTTGCGCCGCTGGATCGAAAATGTCTACCAAAACAAAGCGGCTGTTGATGAAGACTTGGTACAAATCTTTCTCCAGCCCGCCTTTGATGAAGGGGCAGAATACGTTTTTCTGGATGCCTTTCGAGCGGTTTTTACCCGTCGTTTTGATAGTCCTCGGCGGGTGCTGCCCCGGCTCAAGCTGCCGATTTTGCTGATCTGGGGCCAACAGGATCCGGCGGTACCCAGTTTCTTGGCGGATCAATTCAAAAATGGCAGCCCGCCCTGACTCTGATCAAACTTCCTGGCATCGGCCACTGTGCCCATGATGAGCTGCCTGGTTGGGTCAATGCCCTGATTGGAGAATGGGCCGCTAGCTTGGAGCGAGTTGGAGGCTGAAGCCTAGATTCTGAAACCAAAGATTCGGCTCACAAAAAACAGGCTCAACCTAGTGCCCCTACCCTAAATCTCAGATACAGTTGGCTCTGTGGATGAGCAGGAGGATCCCGTGACCATTGAATCTCAACCCGCTGGCTTGCAACCCAGAGGTTGTCTGTCCTTTCTATATCTGGGGATCCTGTTGAGTTGTTTAGGTAGTGGCCTAGCTCCAGCTTTTGCCCAACCTGCGGATCCCGATGCCCCAGATGCAGCAGAGGAAACTGAGGAGACCTTTGACATTGGCTTAGCCTTTTCTCCCGCCATCCAGTCTCGGGTAAATCGTGAATTGGTTAGCATCTGTGGGGGTTTTCGCTGTGAAGACTACCGTCGTGTAGTGCGGGTGGCTATCCAGCCAGAGGATAGCTTAGAGCAACTCACCGAGCGTCTCAAGGTGGGGATGTTGGCGGAGGTGGAGCGAACCTTTGCTGCGGCCAATTCCCCAGAACGGGTTGTGGTTGAAGGCTATGTATTTCGCGGGTCGGATATCTTCACCACCGTTGAAGTGCCTCTCCTTGTCATGTTCGTACCTCGCCATCGCTGGGTTGTGGAGCGTTTTAGTATCGAAGATGATGCCATCCTCTATCCTGAGTTGATCCGACAGGTGGAATCTGCGCTGGGCAATTTAGTGCCGCCGTCCGCAGCTGCTGTTCCCTCTGAAGCTCTTCCGCCCTTACCACCACCGCCGCCGCCGCCAGTAGAACCTCCTCCAGAGCCCCCAGCTGAAGAATCTTCAGAGTCAGAGGGTGATTCAGAAGAAGATGCTGGCGCTCCAGAAGGGGCCACCCAACGTGAGCCAGTCGATTCTCCATAACGGGATCGAATGGTTAGTAAAGGCTGGATCCCGAGAAGGATTTTTCCAGATTTTCATCTGTAGTTGCATTCAGCTTTGCTATAGTAGTTAAGCATTTGCGGTAGTTGAGACGCAGATGTGTTTGTGGGTCGATGCCCGAGGGGTTAAAGGGGGCGGACTGTAAATCCGCTGGCTACGCCTACGTTGGTTCAAATCCAACTCGGCCCACCACCATCTCAACTCCGATAGGCCCTCATGGCTCAGTGGTAGAGCACTCCCTTGGTAAGGGAGAGGTCACGAGTTCAAATCTCGTTGAGGGCTTATATTAGAACCCAGTCCTAGAGCAGATTGAGTTCCGTGCTGTTGTCATTCAGAAGCAGGGATTCCTAGCTCCAGACAAATGGCCTGTGGATCCCGGAGCATGGCGCTGGTGAGGATAAAGGACTAGGGATCCCTAGATGGTCAAAAAAGCTGATATCGGCAGCAAATGGCTTGTCAACCTGGATCCGCAAGCCTGGGTTGTTTGGATGAGAGCCATCAGCCGATCGCTCAGAGATTCAAGGGATCCAAGTCCGTCAGGATGACCGGGTGATTTGATTTAACTGAGTGATCGATGTGGATCCTATTTTTTCTGGGCCGATCCCATCGTTATTGCCTATTGTGCCAATCAGAAAAGGGGGGAGTGAGGAGCCTGCAATCCGGTTAACTCTGAAGCAGTTGCAACTGGAGCCGCTGCTGACCTTTTTTGCCAAGTTTGTCTTGGAAAGTGAAGTTATTGCACAAGCTATGAGGTGGGACATAGCGGTAACGAACCAAACTACAAACCGCCCGCAATCTCTTAGGGATGGGTCTTGATCTTCAGTAAATTGCTACGGCTACCGGGCTGACTTTGGAGCAGGTGCGGCAGCTTCAGTCAGAGTAGTGGATCCCCTTTTGTTAGCAGTTGCCACTGCTGGCATTACAGGTGGATGGATCATTGCCTGAACCTGTGTTGCCATTGAGGTTAAAGACATTGGGGCCACCAGTGGGAGCAACGTTGGCCGTACCGCTGGGAACCGCTGTACCGAATTTGTTGGAGTTCAAGATTACGCTTCCAAAGTTCCCGCCAGGGGTATAGATCCCGCCGCCCTGGAATCCCGCGCTATTGCCGCTGAGGGTGCTGTTGCTCACCATCACTATGCTGCCATTGATCCCGCCGCCATTGTATCCCGCGC
>JAAUUM010000030.1 GCA_012031565.1 Synechococcaceae cyanobacterium SM2_3_2 | reverse complement strand
TGGTGGCCTGGGGCTACTTAGGACTACGAATGCCGGTGGCGGGCCCCAAGATATCAGCCTGCGAGCCTCGACCGAGGGGACGGT
The DNA here is from genome assembly GCA_012031565.1 of Synechococcaceae cyanobacterium SM2_3_2. Taxonomy (GTDB): domain Bacteria; phylum Cyanobacteriota; class Cyanobacteriia; order Thermostichales; family Thermostichaceae; genus JAAUUM01. Next base: position 25,613 of record JAAUUM010000030.1, on the reverse strand, counting down.
GATCGCCCGCATCCTGACGGATCCCCAGACGGCCCGCAGTGGTCGAGTCCGGTTTTGGGCGGAGGTGCAGTCCTGGCAGCAACCGGATGGCCAGCCGACTGCCACCACGGGCAGGCTTTATGTGACAGGGGATCCCAGCATCGTGGTCGAGACCCACCCCGGCCAAACGGTTCGTTTAACAGGATTTTTGTATGCCCCTCAGCCTGCTCGTAATCCGGGTGGGTTTGATTTTCAGCGCTTTTTGGCCCAGCAGGGATCCTTTGCGGGGCTAAGTGTCCGGGCGATGGAGGTGCTGGATCCCGGCCAGTCGTGGGGCGGTTGGGCCTTGCGTCGGCGGGTGCGGCAGTCGTTGGTGCAAGCACTGGGGGCAGAGCAGGGAGAATTGCTCACCTCGATGGTGCTGGGGGCGCGGGCGGCAGAATTGGATTTTGAGGTGCAAGATAACTTTCGGCGGGTAGGATTAGCACACGTTTTGGCGGCATCCGGCTTTCATGTGTCGCTGCTGTTGGGGGTGGTGCTGGCGGTGGTGGGATGGTCTGGCCCCCGCCTGCAACAGATCAGCCTGTTGGGCATTTTGAGCTTTTATATGCTCATGACGGGCTTCAGTCCCCCCGTGGTGCGGGCGGCTCTGATGGGGGCAGCATCAGCGGTGCTCTTGGTGGATCCCAAGTTGCAGGGACGGATTCGGTTACAGCCCGCCGGGGTGCTGTTGGCGGTGGCGGTACTATTGCTGATCTTCAATCCCAATTGGATTGGAAATTTGAGTTTTCAGCTTAGTTTTATGGCCACCTTGGGCCTGATGGTGGGGATCCAACCGCTGCAAAAACGATTGGACTGGTTGCCCCCCGGCCTTGCGCTGCCGATTGCCATCTCCCTGTCCGCGCAGGTGTGGACATTGCCGCTGCAGTTGTATGTATTTGGGAGTTTTTCCACCTATTCGCTGGTGGCAAACTTGCTGACCTTGCCGCTGATCATCGTGCTCTGTACCGTTGGATTTGGGGTCTGTGGGGTGGCTTTGCTCAGTCCAGCCTTGGGATCCCTGGTGGCCCAGCCGCTAGAGCTGTTGCTGACGCCATTGATCAATTGGGTAGCTTGGATCGCCACATGGCCGGGATCCCTGGTCTATACGGGTGCCACCAGTTTGCCGCAGTGCTTGTTGTTGTATGGGGCATTGTTGGCGCTGGTGTATTGGCCGGGGTGGCGCAATCTGGTGAAAGGGTGGGGCACAGCGGGGGTGGTAGCGGTGATCTTAGGGGTTCCAGCTCTCTGGCCACAACCTCTGCACCTAACGGCCTTGGCCGCAGATGGATCCCCGGTGCTGGTGGTGCAAACCCCTGAGGATGCGATTGTGCTCAACAGCGGGCCAGACGCGGTGACAGAGTTCGACCTGATTCCCTTCCTCCGCCATCAAGGGATCCGGCAGTCCCGGCTTCAGGCCATTGCCACCAGTGCCAACCCCGAGATGGTGGAAGGGTGGCCCCGTCTGCTGCAAGCCTTTCCAGGTATGACCACTTTTGCGGCCATCAATAGCCCCAGGAATGCCAGCCAAGTGATGGGTACGGGAGATAGTCTGGTGGTCAGAAACGGGATCCAGTTGCAAGCCTTGACAGACAATCCGTTGGTTGTGGTGCTGGAGTCTCCCGCTGCATCTCGATGGTTGCTGTTGGGGGATGCCAATGATTCGGTGCAAGCCAACTTCCTCAACCAATCCCTTCTTCAGCAGGAAAATCAACTAACAGTTTTGACCGGCATCTGGTGGTCAGGCGATACCCTCTCCCGCGAGCTGTTAGAGCGATTACGGCCTCAATCTGGCATTTACAGTGGTCGGGATCCCGATCGGATCCCCAGTTGGTTTCAAGAGCAGGGCTATCCCGTCTGGGCAGTGGCGGAGTACGGGGCGATCTGTTGGGCAGAATCTGGGGATCCCCGGCCTTGCTTGTGATTGGGGCAGGGATCCAGAGGCCAGTTGATCTGCTCAGAACTGCTTGCCATTTTGATCTACTTGCCATTTTGATCTAGGTGATGAGCAATCGCCCCTGATACCGCCTCGATCACCTGGATCCGGGCGTGATACTTGTCATCTGCCGCCACCAACGTCCAAGGAGCCAAGGGGGTTTGGGTGCGCTGAAACATCTGGTTCGCCGCTACCTCATAAAGGGGCCACTGCTCGCGGTTGCGCCAGTCCTCCTCTGTCAGCTTATGGCGCTTAAAGGGATCCTGTTGGCGTTCCTCAAACCGGCTCAATTGCTCTGCTGGGCTGATGTGCAGCCAGATCTTGACCAGCACGATGCCCCCCTTAACCAAATGCTCCTCAAACTCGTTGATCTCACGATAGGCCCGCCGCCACTCCAACTCAGACGCGAACCCCTCCACCCGCTCTACCAAAACCCGGCCATACCAACTGCGGTCATAGATGTGAATCCGACCCGCCGAGGGCAGATATCGCCAAAACCGCCAGAGATAGTGATGCGCCTTCTCCTCATCCGTGGGGGCAGAGTAGGCTCGCACTTTATAACTACGGGGATCCAACACCTCCGTCAGCCGCTTGATCGCCCCGCCTTTGCCCGCAGCATCCCAGCCTTCAAACATCACCAATACCGGGATCCCTTGGTCGTGAATCGCCTTTTGGTATTGCCGTAATTGGATCTGGGCTGCTCGGAGCCGTTGGTGATAGGCTTTCTTCTTCAATTCCTGGTCAAGATCAACCTGAGCCAGCCAATCTGGTTCGCCTGCGGCCAGGGTTGTTTGGGGGGCCAATGTGGGCAGGGATCCCGGCTGAGCTTGGGCCAGCTCTACCCGATCCAGTTGTTCGTTCATGCTGGCAGCCAGATGGGTCAATACCTTGATCCGCCCCCAGCGTTTGTTGTCTCCCTCAATCAAGCTCCAAGGGGCTGCTCCGGTGCCGGTATGCACCAACATGTCCTCAGCGAGGGCGGCATAGTGATCGTAGTGTTTGTGCTGCTGCCAATCCTCTGTGCGTACCCGCCAGCCATCCAGGGGATCCGAAGCATACTTCTTCAGCCGCCGCTTCAGCTCTTTGGGGCTGAGGTGGATCCAAAACTTGACGATCACCGCGCCCCCATCCACCAACTGCCGCTCAAAGCTGTTGATCTGTCGCATCAGGTCGGGCACCTCATCTTCAGACACCCGGCCAAATAGCCGCTCCTCCAGCACATGGGTATACCAACTGTGATAGAAGATGCTGACGGTGCCCTGAGGCGGGAGTTGTTGCCAAAACCGCCACAGAAAAGGATATTGTCGCTCCTGCTCCGTGGGGGGCCAGATGGGATTGACCTCAAACCCACGGGGATCCATCGTATCGGCCATGCGCTTGACCAGGGATCCCTTGCCAGCGGCGGCCCAGCCCTCCAGCACCACGATCAGGGTCTGTTTTTGCTCCCACCAAGACTGCTGCAAGTTCCGCAACCGCAGCGAGAGCGGCTCAATCTGCTCTTTGTAGTCAGATTTTGCCAGTGAGACCGACAGATCTAGGGTTTCCAGCATGGGCACAACGGTTAAATTAAAATGGCTCAGGAAATAAATGGCTCAGGAAATCGATCAGGCCAGTGGGGGATGGAGGTCAGCCCCAGATCAGTCGAAGCCTGGGTGGCCGTGGCCTATGATCCTAACCACTGATTAACCATGCTTCATGTTCAACGGTCTCCTTCACATTGCCAAGCAGCTTACTAGTCGTTCAACTCTCGGCAGGCACCATGAACCCTCAAACCTTAATGGATCCCAACGTTTTGAACACCATTGCTGGAGGTCTGGCGGTTGCTATCTTTGTGGGTGGTTTTTTGATGATGTATACCACCCTTTGGACACGCCGTTAGTTTCTTGAGGTCAGGCTCAGACTGAGGTGGGATCCACCCTGTTTGGTGACCTGTTAGGATGACGTGGGCAGCTCAAAGGGTTGACTTCAGTCGGTTCCTAGATTCGGATTGGTTCAAGATTGATTCAAAATTAGTTCAAACATTTCCTGGTATAGGGATCCTCATAGTTACCCGATAGTTACCCGCGATACCTGATCTGCCCTGAAGCAGCATTAAAAGCACTGAACATTAAAAGCATTGAAAAGGACTCCATATTTTATGGTCAACATCGCTGATAGACCCACACAAGCCACCGCCGACTACGATGTCAAAGATTTGAGCTTGGCTCCTCTCGGTCGGCAGCGGATCGAATGGGCGGCGCGGGAAATGCCCGTATTGGCTCAAATTCGGGATCGCTTTGCCGCCGAAAAGCCGCTAGCGGGGCTGCGCTTGGTGGCCTGTTGCCACGTTACTACCGAGACGGCAAACCTAGCCTTGGCGCTGCAAGCAGGTGGGGCTGACAGCATTTTGATCGCCAGCAACCCGTTGTCCACCCAGGATGATGTGGCCGCTAGCTTGGTGGCCGATCACGGCATCAAAGTCTATGCCTTCAAAGGCGAAGACATCGACACCTACCGTCGCCATGTCCAGATTGCGCTGGATCACCGCCCCAATATCATCATTGATGACGGCAGCGATGTGACGGTGGAATTGGTGCAAAATCGCCAACACCAGATCTCCGATATCATCGGCACCACCGAAGAGACCACCACGGGCATCGTCCGTCTCAACGCCATGCTCAAGGCTGGGGTGCTCTCCTTCCCGGTGATGAAGGTCAACGATGCTGAAACCAAGCACTTCTTTGACAACCGCTATGGTACTGGTCAATCCACCCTAGACGGCATCCTGCGCTGTACCAACATCCTGCTGGCGGGGCGCACCATTGTGGTGGCGGGCTACGGCTGGTGTGCCCGTGGTGTGGCGATGCGGGCGCGCGGCATGGGGGCGAACGTGATCGTCACCGAGGTCAATCCGGTGCGGGCGCTGGAAGCGGTCATGGATGGCTTCCGGGTCATGACCATGGATGAAGCCTCCCCCTGGGGCGATATCTTCATCACCGTCACCGGCAACAAGCATGTCATCCGAGGCGAGCACTTTGATCTGATGAAGCCCGGTGCGATGGTCTGCAACTCTGGCCACTTCGACATCGAGATCGATTTGGTGGCCCTGAAAGAACGCACTGTGGAGGAATCCAGCGTGCGGCCCTTTGTGGTAGAGCACAAGCTCAAGAGCGGCAAATCAGTTGTCGTGCTAGGGGAAGGTCGCCTGATCAACCTGGTCGCAGCTGAAGGCCACCCTGCCAGCGTCATGGATATGAGCTTTGCCAACCAGGCGATTGGCTGCGAATATCTGGCGGTTAACAAGGGCAAATTGGCTCCCGGCCTCTATTCCATTCCTGAAGAGCTGGATCAAGAAATCGCCCGCCTCAAGCTCAAGGCGATGGGGGTTAACTACGACACCATGACCCCTGAGCAGATCGAGTACATCAACACTTGGACGGCTGGAACCTGATACCTGATGCTGAGCTGGATAAATCAGTGTTAGAGCAACTAACTCTGTTGACGACAAACCTGAGCAAAACCAGGGATCCCCTGATCTGAGCATTCTGTGGCCAGCATCGGGGGATTTTTCTTGTTCCTGCCAGCGGGATCCCCAGCCGATTTGCTCAAACCCATCTGAGGGATCCCTCTCTGAGGCTCGATCGGCAGCTAATTTGCCCAAGTTAGGCCAAATTGGGTATCCCATGAGGAGTTGTCAGGTCGGGCAAGGCGATAGAGTAGCCAAAGACAAGCCTTTTGCCCCTAACCATGACCCAGTTGACTCTCGACGGCCTCAATAATCCTGATAACGGCAGCATCCTGGACGGGATCGGTCGTGTCGTCCCCACCGATCTGTTTGGGGAGATGCAGCGTTCCTACCTGGAATACGCCATGAGCGTGATCGTGGGGCGGGCACTGCCAGATGTGCGGGATGGCCTCAAGCCCGTCCACCGCCGCATCCTCTATGCCATGCACGAACTGGGTCTCAGCCCAGATCGCCCCTTCCGCAAATGCGCCCGTGTGGTGGGGGATGTGCTGGGTAAATATCACCCCCACGGCGATCAGTCGGTCTACGACGCCTTGGTGCGGATGGTGCAGAGCTTCTCCAGCCGCTATCCCTTGGTGGATGGTCATGGCAACTTTGGCTCGGTGGATGACGACCCAGCCGCAGCGATGCGGTACACCGAATGTCGCTTGGCCTCGGTGGGTGATAACACTCTCTTGAGTCAGATCAGCGAGGAGATCGTCGAATTTGGCCCCAACTTTGATGGATCCCAGGCGGAGCCGCTGGTGTTGCCTGCTCGGTTGCCAATGCTGCTTCTGAATGGATCCTCGGGCATCGCGGTGGGTATGGCCACCAATGTGCCGCCCCACAATTTGGGGGAATTGGTCAATGGGCTGTTGTTGTTGATCGACCGGCCTGACTGTACGCTGGATGACCTGCTCAAAAAGATTCCCGCCCCCGATTTTCCCACTGGGGCACAGATCATCGACACCACCGGGATCCGGGAAGCCTACGCCACTGGACGGGGCACGATCCCGATGCGGGGCATCACAGAGGTGGAGGAGATCCAACCGGGCAAGGGTCGCCACCGTCGCTCTGCCCTGGTGATCACCGAGCTGCCCTTCCAAACCAACAAAGCCGCTTTGATCAAAAAAATCGCCGAGTTGGTGAATGAGCGGCGCATCGAGGGCATCGCCGACATTGTGGACGAGAGCGACCGCGAGGGGATGCGGGTGGTGATCGAGCTGAAGCGGGATGCCCAACCCCAAACGGTCTTGGCTCAGTTGCACAAGCTCACCCCCCTCCAGTCCAATTTCGGCATGATCCTGCTGGCCCTGGTCAATGGCGAACCCCGCCAGCTCAGCCTCAAGGAAGCCCTGCAATCTTTCCTAGACTTTCGAGAAGAGACCCTCAGCCGTGTCTTTCGCTCGGAGTTAGCTCAGACCCAGCGCAAAGCGGATGATGTGGCCGCCATGCTGTTGGCGTTGGGGGATCTCGACCGGGTGATCACCCTCCTCCGCAATGCCCCCGATGGCCCCACCGCCCGCCACCAGTTGCAGGACGCGCTGGGTTGCACGGGATCCCAGGCGGATACGATTTTGGCCATGCCTCTCCGTCGCCTGACCGGATTGGAGCGGCAAAAGCTAGAGCAGGATCACGCTACTTTGCAGGCTCGGATCGCAGAGCTGGAAGGGCTACTGGGAGACCGAGAGCAACGGCTGACCTACCTGAAGAAGGAACTGCGGGATCTGCGTAAAGCCCACGGGGATCCCCGCCGTACCCAGGTAATCTCTGCTGCCCAAGCGGAAGCCGAGATGGAGGCCATGCCCGCCGTCGATGAGGGATCCGATGCGCCGGTATTGGTGCAGATCAGCCGCAAGGGCTATATTCGCCGCCTGACCTTGGCCCGCAAAGGCCGCAAACCCGCCTCAATTCGTGACTTGTCTGGCGACGATGAGGTAATGCAAGATCTGCCCGCCACCCTGCAACAAGAACTGCTCACCCTGACCCCCTCCGGCAAAGCCTACACCCTCGATGTGGATAGCCTGCCCGCTGCCAATGGCCAAAACCGAGGGATCCCGTTGATCACGCTGTTGCCCCAACCTGAGCCGATGGTGGCCACGCTGCTGCTGGATCCCAGCTTGATTGAAAGCCAAGATCTGGTGGTGCTCAGTCGCCAAGGCCGGATCAAACGGCTGGAGGCCAAAGACTTTACGGGGCTGACCAATCGGGGATCCACTGTTCTCAAGCTCAAAGAGGATGACGAATTGGGCTGGGGCAGTTTGGTGCCCAAGGATGCCAACTATGCCGCCATTGTGGCAACTTCAGGTGGACGATTATTGCGGCTGCCATTGGATGACGATGAGATCCCGATCATGGGCCGGACAGCGATGGGCAACCAAGCTCTGCGGCTCCATCGCAAAGAGACCATCGCGGGGTTAGCCCTGGTCAAGCCCACCGACCTGTTGATTTTGGGATCCCAGCAGGGCTATCTCAAGCGGTTGGAGGTCAAAGCGGTGGCTCTGGCTCATCGAGGGGCGATTGGCACCCACGCCATGCCCTTCAAGACCAAAACCGATGCCCTGTGTGGGATCCTGGTGCTGTCCCGCGAAACCCATACCCAACCGGCAGGCTGGCAGGTGCTGCTGCATCGGGGGGAAACGGAGGGATCCGTGGCAGTAGATCTAGAAGGGATCCCATTGGCGGGGTCGAGGGATGGCGGTCAACAATTGAGCAAGCCCGCTAAGGGGGAAACCTTCTGCGGGCTGTCGTTACTGGCTCCTCAAGAGGACTTGTTGCTGTAGGGATTGGGATTGCAGGGCAAAGGCTGAGTTACTCCCCCAGCAGCCCGACTTCCACCAAGAACTCCCGCGCCACATCCTCCGGTTCCCGTTGGTTGCCGCTCACCTCAAAGTTGAGCCTTTGCATAACGCTATCGGTCAACTCAGGGGCCAGGGCATTCAAGACCTCCGCAATCTCGGGGTGCGCCTCCAGAGCTTCTTGCCGCACCACTGGGGCGATCTGGTAGGGGGGAAACAGGTTTTGGTCATCCTCCAACAGCACCAGATCAAAGGCGCTAATTTCCCCATCGGTGCCAAAAGCCACCACCACATCCGCCTCGCCATTCACCAAACCCTGATAGCGTAGGCCGGGATCCACCGACTTGTACTCCTTCAAACTAAAGTTTCCATAGGCCGCTTGGATCCCTGGCAAGCCATCCTCCCGTACCTGAAACTCAGGGGGGCCAATCATCACCAACTCACTGGCTTGCTCGGCCATCTCCGAGATGGTGCCGATGCCATACTCTGCCGCTCCCTCTGCCGTCATGGCCAGGGCTTGGGTATTGTTCATGGGGGCGGGATCCAACCAAATCAGGTCAAATTCCTCCTCATAGCCCGCTGCCACCGTATCAAATACTTCGGCGGGATCCGAGAGGGTGGGCAACCCCAAGACCGTCAGCAATCCGGTGCCGGTGTATTCAGGATAGAGGTCGATCTCGCCGCTCAACAGACCTGCCTGCGCCACAGGGGTGCCCCCCAGGTTGAGCCGCCGCTCCACCGTCAAGCCCGCCTCTTCCAACACCAGGGCATACATCTCGCCGATGATGAACTGCTCTGTAAAATCTTTGGATCCGACCCGGATGGGGGTGTCTGCTTGGCTGGGCTGGATCCCCAAGGCCACCGCAGCTCCACACACAGCTCCCACCCACAAGGCGGCTCGACGAGAAAAACCAGACAGGCCCATAGGTATAGCACCCCAATCAATTGGGATCAGTATACTGCTTTGTCTTGCCCCCAAGATCTGCCGGGATCCCTGAGGTGGTATCTGGCCCGAGGCAGCGCAAAAACTGGCGAAAAGGATGATTTCCCTGGCTGGGATCCCGTCATCATCTGCTAGGATGCCCCATACTGAGAAGGACTGTGTTTGGTCACTGATCAGTCACTCTGATCAGTCACTGAGAGGATCCTAGCCCTGTGCGAGTAGGCATCATTGGTACTGGATTTGCCGCCCATCTGCGGGCGGAGGCACTACGGGACGATGGTCGAGCTACCTTGGTCGGGGTGGCGGGCCACCACTTTAACAAGGCCCAAGCTGTTGCCACCGAGTTTGGGGCCGAGGCTTATGCCAGTTGGACGGATTTGCTGCATGAGGCCAACCTCGATCTGGTCTGTATCTGCACCGTCAACCGCGATCATGGCCAGATGACGCGAGCCGCCCTCAATCTAGGGCTACATGTGGTGGTGGAATATCCCCTCTCGCTGGAGCTGGATGATGCTCAAGGATTGGTCAAACTGGCCCAAGAGCGTCGGCAACTGCTACATGTGGAGCACATCGAATTGCTAAGCGGGGTACATCTGCTACTCCACCGGGAAGTGCCTGGACTGGGAGAAATCTTCTCGGCATCCTACAGCACTCTGACCGCCACCCGGCCCGCCCCCGAGCGCTGGACTTACAGCCCAGACTTATTTGGCTTCCCCTTGGTGGGGGCAGTGTCCCGTATCCATCGCATGGTGGATCTATTTGGCCCCGTGGCGTCGGTTAGCTGTCAAGCAAGATTTGATGGTAGCGATATGCCCCATCGCTATGCCAGCTGTCTGTGTGCGGCCCAACTCAACTTCGTCAGCGGACTCCAGGCCACCGTCACCTATGGCAAAGGAGAATCGATCTGGCGCTCTCAACGCACGCTGGAAATCAACGGCCACCGGGGCGGGATCCTGATCGAGGGAGAACAGGCGGTGCTGCTGCGCCCAGATGGGGCCCACGCCTTGGATGTGGGATCCCGGCGGGGGTTGTTCTATCAAGACACTCACATGGTGCTGGATCATCTTTTTCATGATCAGCCCCTCTATGTCAAAACTGAGCAAATGCTGCACGCTCTGGCGGTGGGTGTAGCTGCCGAACAGTCGGCCAAAACCCAAGCCTGGGTCAAGCTATGAGCGCCCATTCATTCACTCAAAGAGTTACAGCCTGCTCATTTATTAACTGTCAGCTCTACTCTGCTGAATGTCGAAGAGGTTGAATGTCGAAGAGGTGAGCATCGATAATTGAGCTATTAAACAATACTTTTGGACAGCGGATTGGAAAGCTCGTCAGGAAAAGTCTGTCCCTCTTTGAAAAACTCGAAAATCATATTGGTATGATGTTCAATTTCCTCCATTACTATAATGAATCATTACTTAACTAGAATTACCGTCATACCTATAGCCCAAAGAAATCAGGCCCGGATCCCTCATAGCTGGGGTTGACCCGCAGGTTGAGATGGGGGCAAACGATCTCACAGGTGCGGCACTGGATGCAGTTTTCTAGCGACATGTGGTGCAGCCGAATACCCTCCAGGGATCCCACCTGATGCACATCGGCGGTGCAGTCTGACACGCAGGGGGTGGGGCGATGCAGCTTGTCATAGGTGGCAATGCAGCTCTGGCAGACCTCAGCGCTAAACTCCTGAATGTGCTGGTTGCCCTCGTGATAGCGAGGACTGGCGTAGAACACCGCATCGGGACGGCTGTAGAAGCTGCTGGTCTGCCGAACCTGATGGGTGTTGACGGTATGGCGGGCTTCAAACGCTGGTTCAATGCCGTCATGACAGGGGACATAGGTGGGGATGGGGGTCTGGGATCCCACGCGCCCCGTCAACATCGAGAGAGCCCGGATCACATCCATCGACCGCCGCACAGGGCTGGCCAGCCCAAATTTGACACTGCCCAACCAGGGATGTCCTTTGTCCACTTCGTTGCAGACGGAGGGGAGATACTCCTCTAGTAGGCGGGAGTTCTCCAAAAAAGCCTCCCGGAAGTAGCGGCTGCTGTAGAGATCCTGACCCACAAAGCCCTCCATCACAGCTTGGCGATAAGCAGGCTCAATCTCCAGATCCCCTGTCAGAAAAGCATCATGCAGCAGACCAGCAGCAATGTAGCCCGTCTCCATCGCCTTATCGACTCCCGCCAAGCTGCCCACATCCAGCACCCCCAGCGCATCCCCCAACAAAATCGCACCGGAGACCCCAAACCGATTTGGCAGGCTGTAGTAGCCGCCTTCTGGGATCACCGCTGCCCCATACTTGAGCATCTTGCCGCCCTTGAGCAGATCCTGGATCCAGGGATGGGCCTTAAAGTCTTGCAGCCGTTGCTGAGGATTGAGGTTGGGATTGGCACTGTCTAACCCCAAGATCAGCCCCACCGACAAGCGATTGTCCTTCAGTCCATAGACAAAGCCGCCGCTGAAGGTGCCATCCAAGACCGGGTAGCCGAGGGTGTGCCAGACCTGACCCTGATGATCGGTGGGGATCTGCCAAACCTCTTTTACCCCCACTGACCATAGTTGGGGATTGGGGCGCAGGTGAAACTTCTCCACCAAATCTTTGGAGATAAACCCCTTGTCCCCAAAACAGGTGATATCCGCGTAGATGACATCCTCTGCTTCGGATCCCATATCCGTGACGCGAGTGCCGATCACCCGATCACCGCTGTAGAGGATCTCATGGGCGGCAAAGCCTGGAAACAGATCGAGCACTACACTTGGGATCCCTTTGGCTTTTTCCACCAGCTGCTCCGCCAGCCAGCGAATCACATGGCTGAGGGAGAGAATGACATAGCCCTCTTTGCGAAAACCTCTGGGGATGACCGGATCGGGCAAGTCCCACTTTTGCAGGGATCCCAGGACGCTGAGGTGGTTTTTGGTGACTTTGCCTTCCATCGGAAAGCCATTGGTCTCGTAATCGGGAAATAGTTTGGCGATCACCTGGGGATTGGTGATGGCTCCACTGACAATGTGGCCACCAAATTGCGGGGCTTTTTCGAGGATGGCGATTGAGAGTTCCAGGCCACTTTGAGCTGCCAAATCTAACAATCGGTGGGCCAAGATCAAATTAGAAGAACTGCCCCCCACCAACAGCAGGTCGTACTTGATCAAATCGGGTTGGCTCAGATTGTTTGTATTGGTATTGTTGGCGCTAGTGTTGTTGGCCTGGGACATGGATGAAACTCCCTGAAGATTCAAGTCTGCTATCACTCACCGAGCCGGATGGGCTCCCCACTGTGGGATCCCGAGGGCTGCTTGCCTTAACCACGGGCTTAGAGGGCGGCGACTAACTCTGCGGTCAATGTACCCTTTGTGGCTACTTCCCCAGAAGATTGGATCCCTTGCAACTGTTTGATCAGTTCGGGCACCACCTGATAGAGATCTCCCACCAACCCGTAGTGGGCAAAGTTGAATATCGGGGCAGCGGGATCCCGGTTGATGGCAATGATCGTGGCAGACTTGTCCATGCCAACCCGGTGTTGAATCGCTCCCGAAATTCCACAGGCGATGTAGATTTTGGGCCGCACCGTTTTGCCCGTCTGTCCAACTTGGTGGGCATAGGGGATCCAGCCAGAATCCACCGCTTTGCGCGAGGATCCCACCGCTGCATGGGGAAAGCAAGCGGCCAATTCGTCCATTAGCTCGAAACCCTCTGGGGATCCCAGGCCATAGCCACCGGAGACGATCACCTCGGCCTTGGTGAGTTGGACAGTATTGGAGAGGGTGCGGGCGATGGATCCGATGCTTAGCACCAAATCCTCTGGCAACAAGTTGACCGCTACAGGGATCACCTCACCGGTGCGGCTGGGATCGGCTGGCAAGGCCACCATCACCCCAGGGCGGACGGTCGCCATCTGAGGGTTTTTCCAGGGGCCAAGGATGCGGGCCTTGAGAGATTCCCCAAAACTGGGGCGGATGGCATAGAGACAGTCGGGAAAGAGGCCCGATTTAGATGGATCCTTGCTGTTGCTGTATTCAAAAGGCCCAATATCCAGCTCCGTACAATCTGCCGTTAAGCCCGTCTGCCAATGGGCGGAAAGACGAGGGGCAAGATCCCGTCCGGTGGTGGTGGATCCCAGCAGAATCGTGTGGGGCGGCTGATCCCATGTGGCGACCAAATCGGTGATGACGCGGCGATAGGGCAGAGTCCGATAGCTGGCCAACTGGGGATGCTGGGCAATGAAGACCTGATCGGCACCGTGGGCAATCAGTTGGGCAGGGATCCCGTCGATTTGATCCCCTAACACCACCGTACTGAGAATGGCACCCAATTTCTCTGCTAACCGCCGCCCTGCTCCTAATAACTCCAGAGCGATGGGCTGAACCTCGCCGTCAATTTGCTCCACAAACACCAGTACTCTTGTCATCTCCCCTGCCATATTCCCCCTGATGCCTTGGATTGGCTGATTGGACTAGCTGATCCGTACCAATCCAACACTGATGAATTCAAGGGTAGTACAGGGATCCCTGTGTTCTGGCGATGCTTCAGAGTCTTTATAGAATCAGAGTATGGGCAGGGGGCAGGAACTATAGCCATATAGTGAATGGCTAATGGTCATGGCCAAAACAGCTTGTATTCAAACATGTGTTCAAACGCTGTGTTCTAAAAAGCCTCAACCCCTAAATCCTGAGCACAGTGATGGGCGTGAGCAGCCTCTCCACAGGTACGCGGACTGGGGAAAATCTTACCTGGATTGGCCAGAAAATAGGGATCCCAAGCCTCTCGAACCCAGATCATGCTTTCGAGATCCACTGGGGAAAACATCTCGGGCATATAGCAGCGTTTGTCTGCCCCAATGCCATGCTCACCCGAAATGCTACCCCCCACCCTGACGCAGAGCTTGAGGATCTCCCCCCCCAGTTTCTCCACTTTTTCCAGGGATCCCGGTTCCGCCTCGTTGTACAAAATCAGCGGGTGCAGATTACCATCCCCGGCATGAAAGACATTGGCCACCGGATAGCCATGCTCACGGCTGAGGATCTCAATTTGTTGTAAAACCGATGGCAATTGACTGCGCGGGATCACCCCATCTTGAACATAGTAGCTGGGGCTGAGCCTCCCCATGGCCGCAAAAGCCGCCTTGCGCCCTTTCCAGAGCCGCAATCGCTCTTGCTCATCCGTAGCAGACTGAACTTGGCGGGCACCCTGCTCCAGACAAATAGTCTTTATCTTCTGGCTGCTATGCTCTACCTCTGCTGATAATCCATCCACTTCAATCAACAAAATCGCCCCAGCATCACGGGGATAGCAGCAGGTCTGCACCACATCCTCCACCGCGTTGATGCTGAAGTTGTCCATGATCTCCATGCCCGCTGGCAGGATCCCGGCAGCGATGATGGCCGACACGGTGGATCCCGCTTGTTCCACCAACTCAAAATCCGCCAGCAACACCTGGACGAGTTCGGGAGCCTTGACCAAATTGAGGGTGATTTCAGTGGCCAGCCCCAACGTACCCTCCGATCCCACAAACAGGCCCACCAAGTCGTAGCCTGGAGCCTCAGGGGTGGATCCGCCTAACTTGACCACCTCGCCATTGGGCAACACCACCGTCAGCCCCAGCACATGATTGACGGTCACCCCATATTTGAGACAATGAACCCCGCCAGAGTTTTCGGCCACATTGCCCCCGACCGTACAGACCGACTGACTAGAGGGATCCGGGGCATAAAAATAGCCCGCTCCCGACACCGCCTGAGTCACCCAAGTGTTAACGACCCCCGGCTGAACGGTGATGGTTTGATTCTCTAGATCCACCCGAATAATTTGCTTCATCAGCGTGGTGGTGATCAGGACACAGCCCTCGATGGGCAGGGATCCCCCCGATAATCCCGTACCGGATCCGCGGGCCACAAATGGGATCCTGTGGTTCTGGCAGATCTTGACGACAGCCGCCACCTCCTCAGTTGTGCGGGGCAACACTACCACTGCCGGAGCCTGCCGATAAGCGGCCAATCCATCACACTCGTACACCTGTAATTCTTCGGGTCGATAGACCACCCGCTTGGGATCCAAGGCCACCACCAGTTCCTGAATAGCCGCCGCCAATGGATGATTTAAGGATTGGCCTCGGAATTGGGGGAGACGCTGGCGAAGCCGACGGGCAAAAGACTGAACCACGGGCGGGCATCCTAGACAAGGGACTGATGATGCCATTTTATCGGCAAAAGTCAGTCCCAGACATTCAAGCCCTGCCCAGACCATCTCGCCCGATGAGCCCAGCAGATCGAAGGCTCACCAGACTAAAGGGGGATCCAGATGAAAGCATAGGCTGATCAGAGCGCAAAACCTGACGGGCAAGCCCCAGTCAGCCCCAGCCCAGTCGCCTATAATTGAACCTACTTCAGGCTGGTCAAGCATCAGCCCCAGCGATGGCACATTTATTAGTGCTTATTTTTTAGATATTTTTTTAGATATATAAATGGTTTATGTACTGGTCGATAAATGAACAGATGAGAAGTCATTCAGCATCCTGGATCCTTTCGATCAGTTAGTTGTTAAGTCAATCATTCTTGTCGATCATTCATGGGGTGTTGAGCGTGATCACGGGTCGAAACAGCCGATATGACTCCCGTTCCCGCCGAGGGCGGACTCAAAACAAGACTGCTTCCAATCAGAGCTACGCCACAGATCCCTATTCCCCCTCAGGATCGCGCTCGCGTCGCCCGCCCGATCACGCTGCGGCACCCTTTTCTCTGCTCACCCATGTCAGCAATTTTGTCATGGGATCCATTTTGTTGGGCACCACCGCGACAGCAGCTGGCTTGGTGGGTCTGGCGGTTAGCTTTCGCGGTCTGCCGGATGTCTATCAGTTGCGAAACTACAGCCCCACCGCCACTACCCATATTTTTGATGTGCAGGGAGATCTGATCACCAGACTGCACGGTGAAGCCAACCGAGAGGTGATCCCGCTAGAAGAAGTCTCTCCTCACATGAAGTTGGCGCTACTGGCCAATGAAGACAGCCACTTTTATACCCACCAAGGCATCAATCCGGTTGGCCTAGCCCGCGCGGTCATGGGCAGTTTGGAGGGAGGACTGGGATCCGCTGGGGGGGGATCCACCATCACCATGCAGTTGGTCAAGAATCTGTTTTTGACGCCGGATCGGGCCTTGAGCCGCAAGATGGCGGAAGCAGTCTTGGCGGTGCGGGTGGAGCAGGTCTTCGAGAAAGACGAGATCCTGGAGATGTACTTCAACCAAGTCTATTGGGGGCACAATCTCTACGGCATCGAAACCGCCTCCCGCAGCTATTTCAACACCTCGGCGGCAAATCTGACCTTGGCTCAAGCGGCGATGTTGGCCGGGATCCTACCTGCTCCTGAGAGCTTCAGCCCTTTCCGAGACTATCAGACCGCCAAGCGACGACAGCGCATCGTCTTAGATCGCTTGGTAGAACTGAAATGGGTCACGCCTGAAGACGCTGAGGCTGCGGCCCAAGAACCCCTGACGTTGGGGGAGATCACCTCCTTCCGCACCAATGCCCCCCCCATCACCGATGTGATTGAGGCCGAGCTACGGGATCGCTATGGCGAAGAGGCCATCCTGCGGGGGGGCTTGCGGGTGCAGACCACCATCGACACTCAAATGCAGCAGATCGGCCAGCAGGTGGTCAACGAGTCAGCGGCTGATTTGGCAGCGCGGGGAGCCTCCCAGATGGCCATAGCGGCAGTGGATCCCCGCACTGGCTTTATCAAGGTCTTGGTGGGCGGGGTCAATGCCAGCCGGGGCCAGTTCAACCGGGCCACCCAGGCTTTCCGGCAGACGGGATCCACCTTCAAGCCTTTTGTCTATTACACAGCGTTGGCCTCAGGCGGCTATTCTGCCCAGACGACCCTGCAAGATACTCCCATCACCTATCCCAGCTCCCCGACCCCCTACAGCCCCCGCAACTACGACAATACCTTCTACGGCCCGATCAGTTTTGCCCAGTCTTTGGCCTTGTCGCGCAATGTCTCCACCGTCAGGCTGGCGGATGACGTAGGGATCACCAATGTGATCGCCACCGCCCAAACAGCAGGCATCACCGCTTATATGCACCCTAATTTGGCCACCGCGTTGGGATCCGCCAGCATTACTCCGCTGGAGATGGCCTCCGGTTTCGCAGTGTTTGCTAATGGCGGTTATCGAACGGAGCCAGAGCTGTTTTTGCAGGTGATCGATCGCAATGGTCAGATCCTGCATCAGGCAGATCCTCAGCCGGAGTTGGTCTTTGATCCGTGGGCTACCGCCACCACCACGCTGTTGCTGGAACAGGCGGTGCGGTCGGGCACCGGTACTGCTGCGGTTTTGGATGATGGCCGACCGATGGCGGGCAAGACAGGCACCACCTCTGATTTTCGGGATGCTTGGTTTATTGGCTATGTGCCGCAGCTCTCGACAGCAATGTGGATCGGCAATGACGACAACAGCCCCATGTATCGTGGCACCGCAGGCGGTTCGGCGGTAGCGCCCACTTGGAAGCGGTTTATGACCCGTGTGCTGGAGGGGGTGCCCGCTGAGGACTTTGCCTCCCCCAATCAGTTTTACCCGCCCCAACGACGTTAGGGTTGGTAGACTTACGCCGCTGTGTGCTGAGGAGTTACTCCAGCGCAGGGATCCGGGCGATGACACCTTTCTTGAGCGGGCGTTCAGCCCAGGGCAGAATCCCGTCTGGTTTGGTGCGATAGAGCTGGGCTGTGGCTTGAATCACCTCCGCTTGGTCAGGCTCCAGATCCCCAAAGATATAGGTGGTTTTGTGGGCAGCGGCGAACCCAATCACACAGGCATGGCTACAGCCGCTCATACACTCCACTGGCTTCAGGATCCAATCGGGATCCCAGTCTAGGGATTGCAGCTTTTCCAACAGAACCTCCCCTGGGCTGATCCCTTCTTTCTGACCATTCACCCATTGGGATCCACAGGTGGTGCAGACCAGCAGGTGATGACGGATCGAGGGCTGGCTCAGGCTGGTCGGGACAGATTGCAACATGGGAAAACTCCTTGCAAAGATCAGATCGCCAGTTGCACTAGTTACGGCTGGGATCCCATCTTCACCCTACCCCCAAAATCGAGGCTGAAAGGTAAGTTATCTCACCAGCAACTCTCACCAGCAACTTTGGACAAACTTCTGCTCGTCCGCCTCAGGACGGTGTAGCCTAGATCAGATGACCTGCAAATCGTAATTGGTTCCCGTTAAGCGACATGATCCCGATTCCACCGCCTGCCCACCCCCTCCACTACCGCGCCCTTGGCTTGATCAAAGGCACCCTCAAGCCTGTCCCCGGCAGCATCTCGCAGGCGACTTTGGTGACGGCAGATGGGGACGAGTATCCCACCACCCCCGGACGGGCTCAGCTGTTGAAGCAGTTTACCCGCTGTGTGGAGCAGGATCTACCCCATTGGTTTTATGTTCATCCTCAGCCGCGTCCCAATGATGTGATGGGCCTGAGCGTGATTCGCATTCTGTCGCTCTCTGAGGCGGAGTGGGAGGCGATGGATCCTGAGGCCGAGCGGCCCGAAGAAGACTTTGCCCCCATCATGGATGGTGCTGAGGCGGGCTTCAATGTCCGGGGCGATATCCACTCTCGCAAAGGGGTGATCACCGTCACCGTGCAGCGACAGCCCCAAGGGGACAAGCACTTTCCCCCCTTGCAGGTCAAGATTCAGGGCTTTTTGCCGGGATCCCAGGATGGCGAGTTTTGGGATCTGATGGCGGATCTAGAGGGGCATGAGTTGATTTTGGTGGATGGTACTCGTCTTTTGGATGCTCCTGAAACATCAGAGACCGCCTAAGTCTGCTAGCGTATTGAACCTTACCTCTGGAGCAGTCTCGGCGTGTTGGCTTCTCGCGTTGCCCATCTAACCCCATCCCCCACTCTGGCCATATCAGCCCAAGCCGCAGCGATGCGAGCGGAAGGAATCGATGTTTGTAGTTTGAGTGCGGGTGAGCCAGACTTTGACACGCCGGATCCCGTTCGTGCAGCAGCTATTCAGGCTCTCAAAGATGGCAAAACTCGTTATGGGCCGGTGGCGGGGATGCCCCCATTGCGGCAGGCGGTCTCCGACAAGCTGCGCCATGACAATCATCTGGACTATGCCCCCGAGCAGGTGATGATCTCCAATGGTGGCAAGCAGACCTTGCTTAATGTGGCCATGGTGCTGCTGGATCCCGGCGATGAGGTGATCATCCCTGCCCCCTATTGGGTCAGCTATCCCGAAATGGTGACGCTGGCGGGAGCCAAGTCGGTGATCATTCCCACCCAACAGACCAAGGGCTTCAAACTGACGGCGGCAGATTTGCGGGCTGCTATCACTCCGCGCTCAAAGCTCCTGATCCTCAATACCCCCAGCAATCCTACGGGTGCGGTCTATACTCAGGCTGAGTTGGAAGCCTTGGCGGAGGTGGTGCTCCAGTACCCTGGTCTCTATGTGGTGGCGGATGAGATCTATGAAAAGCTACTGTATGACGACCTCGATCCGGTCAGTTTTGGATCCTTATCTCCTGAGATCTTGGCTCGCACCTTAACCAGCAATGGGTTTGCTAAAGCCTTTGCCATGACCGGGTGGCGGTTGGGCTATTTGGCTGGGTCGGTGGAGATCATCAAGGCCGCCATCAGCTTACAAAGCCACAGCACCTCCAATGTCTGCACCTTTGCTCAGTATGGAGCTATGACCGCCCTGACAGATCCCACCTTGCCGGAGTGGGTGGAGAGCAAACGGTTGGTGATGCAGTCTCGGCGTGACTATGTGCTGGCTCGGTTGCAGGCCATGCCGGGGATCACCTGTGCTCGACCGCAGGGGGCTTTCTATGTGTTCCCCACTATCAGTCAACTGGGGCTGAACTCTGGGGCGTTTTGTCAGCGCCTCCTCAAGGAACACCATGTAGCCGGGATCCCTGGAGCAGCGTTTGGGCAGGATGATTGTATTCGCCTTTCCTATGCCGCCAGCCAGGAAACCTTAGAGAAGGGGCTCGATCGCTTAGAAGCATTCATTCGCTCTTTGCTCTAAATTTCTCTAGAGATCACCAAAGGGCAACTGGCAGCTCAATGGGGCACCATCCTAGCCACTTTATCGCGGGCTTTTTATCGCCTGAGCAGCGAGGAGCTGATCCAAATGAATGGATCCCAGATTGAAATTAGAGACTGGGGCGGCTTGGAAAGCCTGATCCAATCCTCGTGGGAGCAGAGCTGAGTCCTGCCATGTCTGAGGCTATTTATCAGGAGGCCGTGGGTGATGACCAGATGTCGCGGATCCGCAGGGTGAACCCCGGTAAAACGTCTTCTCCTGACAACGTTTCAGGATCCTCCAGCAATTGTGGTTCTTGGCCTTGTCGATAAATCAATACTCGCCTCGATTTGGGATCCAGCAGCCATCCCAACCGACAGCCATTGTCCATATACTCCTGCATCTTGGCTTGGGTGCGGATCCAAGAATCCGTAGGGGGGATAATCTCAACCACAAAATCGGGACATACGGGCAAGAAACCTTGGCGCAGACTGGGATCCAAGGCTTCCCAGGTTTGCATCGGGATCCAGGCTAAATCGGGAGAACGGTCACTACCGAGGGGCAATGAAAATCCCGTAGATGAGTCAAAACTTTTGCCCAGCCTACTTTGTCGATTCCATAGGGTCAAATCTGTAGTAATCTCCGCATTCCAATGGCCCGTTTCGCCGCCAGTGGGAGCCATGACGATCAGTTCTCCTTGGGCAGTACGCTCTAGTGTTAGGTCAGGATTGGCAGCGCAGAGACGGATAAAATCCTGCCGTGACAAAGTGCTCAGGGGCGACAGATCTAGTGTAAAAGCAGTCATAAGTCGGGGTGAAAAAAAGCCTGACAGCACCGGCATTATCCTCACTCTATCTCTCAGAAGCTAGGATCCGGGATCCCCCCAGCAGTCGGATCCGGCACCCCACGCCAACCCAAGGGCACCGCCACCAAACCTGTTAACACTTGTAGCCCCCCAAACAGGGCCTGTGACCAGCCAAAGCCAAACCCACTCCAGCCAATCCTGCCATTGCTTCTTTTTGGATGGGCAACCTCCGGTACCGCTGGCGAAAACTCTTGCGCTCAGCCCTATCCCTTTCCATCCCTACCAAAAATCTGCGAATAAAACGTTAGCATTGAGGGGTTTTGACGGATAGAACAGGTCTCAAAGAGAACGAAATGTCTCCTGAATCCTGCTTGTTTTGAGTTTGTCTCACCACCCTCATGGATCCGATCATGCGTATTGGCAAAGTGGTTAAATCCAATAGTCATTGTGACTATGTGATCGAAGTGGATGATCGGCTGAGTGTGAAGACTCCCCCGTCGCCGGAGGACTACAGTTTTGGCTCCTTTGTCAAACTGGAAACGCCAGAACGCCACTGGGGCGTGGGGATCATCTACAATACCCAACTATTTAATCCGGCCTTTCTCAACTCAGGGCCACGGCTTTCCAGTGATCCCAATCCCATTTATGCCCCCGATCTACAAAGCGAGATCAAGACCCTGGTGGCGGTGGTCATGGTGGGCACCCTGGAGCCACCCGAGCATCTCACCCTGGGATCCCGTACTCTAGATATGGACAGCAAGCCGACCCAACGCCCCCACATCTATGGGGAACAAGGGATCCCTCGGCTGGTGGTGCCTGTCAATACCCTGGCCCATAAGATGCAGGATCAAGAGATCTATCAATTTCATCAAAATCGCCAAGGGGATCCCCAATTTGCCTACTATGGATTGCTGCTCAATTGTGGGGGCAGTTTTTCCGATCATCTTATTCATCAAGTGTTAAATGAAATCAGTCCAATGTTCTTTGGCCCACAGCGACAAGCATTGGAGATTTTGACCAAAGAATTGTCTTGGAAAATGACGATGGGGGCGATGCGCTGATGATTCAATCTCTGAACGGTCAATCGAATGGTCAACCTCAGAATGGCCACAAGGCCACTGAGAACCGCAATGGCTATGAATCCTCAGCCCAGGTGGATAGCCCCGTCATCGGCACCGTCAAAGGCCCTGGTGATACCTCCAGCCAATTTATCTTCATCACCGCTGATACCAAAGCAGTAAAAGTAGGAGAATTCGTCTACTACAGCCTTGATAATCCTGGATCCCAGATCCAAAAGATCATGGGCAAGATCTCAGCTTTGCAACTACTCGATCACCTGCCGGATCGCATTTTTGCCGACAAAGACATCAACCCCAGTGCAGTGGCGGCTCTAGTGGGTTTCACCCATCCCAATCCTGAGATCTATGCGGTGACGGTGGAGGTGGTGGGCTATTTTCATCCGGCAATGGGCTTCATCAACCCCCGGCGGCCTCCCGATCCAGGCACTAAGGTGCATCTGGCCTCCAGCGCCATGCTCCGGTCTGTACTCAATCGTCAGGATCCCAGTCAACAGGGGGGAGCGCACTTGGGCAGCTTGTTGCTCCGCAAAGAAGGGGAAGTGCCGGTGGTGCTGGATGTTAAAGAGATGGTCAGCACCCACTTGGCGATTTTGGCGGGAACGGGATCCGGTAAATCCTACACTGCGGGAGTGCTAATCGAAGAACTGCTGTTGCCCAAAAACCGGGCGGCGGTGCTGATTTTTGATCCCCACGGGGAGTATCACACCCTCTCTAGCATTCAAGGGAATCCTGCTTTTGTGGGAGAAGATGGCTATCAACCCAAGGTCAAAGTGCTGACCCATGAAGAGATTCGCATTCGGATTTCCAGTCTTAGCTTTTTTGATATCTTGACGTTGCTGCCAGAATTAACGGAAAGACAGCGATCTTTTTTGGAGAAAGGGTTTCATAACACCACTCTTAATAACTCTCAGCGGTGGACGATTCAAGATTTGATCGACTCGATCAATGCGGCGGATTCCACAGAAGATGGCACTCAGGGATCCTCTGCTGCTGCTTTGGAATGGAAGCTGGATCAAATTGAGCGATCTCCCTATTTCAGCAATCATGAACACTTGGCTCCCCGCGATCTGTTTCAGCCGGGGCAAGTAACCATCTTGCAGATGAACGAGATTAGCCAAGAAGAACAACAGGTGATTGCAGCGGCGATTTTGCGGCAGGCCAACAAAGCCCGTATGGATACCCACAAGGGCAAAGTGGACGAGCGGCAGGAAACCTATCTGCCCTATCCAGTCTTTATCTTGATCGAAGAAGCCCATCGATTTGCCCATGCCCACGAGGACTCCCGCTGCAAAAAAATCCTGCGTACTATCTTGAGTGAGGGACGTAAATTTGGCCTCGGGGTTGGCCTGATCACCCAGCGTCCCGGCAAGCTGGATTCGGATATTTTGTCCCAGTGCATGAGCCAGTTTTTGATGCGAATTGTCAACCCCGCCGACCAAGAAAATCTGCGCCAAAGTGTGGAGGCTGCCGGACGAGATCTGTTGCAAGAATTGCCTGCTCTCAGCAAAGGCCAAGTGATCGTCAGTGGCGTTTGTGTCAACACTCCAGTGCTTTGCAAAGTACGGCAACGACTCACTCCCCACGGCGGCGAAACGCTGGATATCTTGGGCCTGTGGCAGCAGCACTTTCAACCTCATCAGATGGAAGCCCGCCAAGCCAAACAAGCTCCCCTCAAGCCCCGGATCCAACCCTCTGTCCTGGATGGCCTCAGCATTGATTAGAGCCATAGCCATCAAAATATCCTCATGCCTGCCCAAAAAGCCGATATTGGCAGCAAACCTCCTGCCAGTCTGGATCCCCAAGCCTGGATCCATTCTGTGATGGGAAATCCATAGGGTTGAATTTGCGGAGATGATTGATTCTGAGACTACACCTCTTGCGCGAATAAAGGGTTTCAATGAAGTGTGGCTCGATTCATGCAAGAGGTCTACTAAGTGCCGAAAGCTAAGTGCCGAAAGCTTATGGAATCAGCCATGATGCACACTGAGCTTGCAGCCCGCTATCAAGACCAGATCCGGCAGCTCAACAAGGGGGGATCCAATACCCAGACGTATAAGCTGACCTCTATCTGACAATTGGATCCCGTCTCAGGAAATGGCTACAGTGTGGGGGATTTCACTAGATCTGCTGACCGACCTCCGGGCCGAGATGTAGCCGGGTTTCCAGTACCGCATCGTGAGCCGCTGGGATACCAAACTCACCTCTCTGGTTGGCTGACAAAAGATGATAGAGCGTGGCTGAGAGCCTTGCTAAATGGGTAGTGCTAGCAAAGTAATGATTCGTCGTAGTGATGGAGGAAGTTAAATATCATGCCAATATGATTTTCGAGTTTCTTGAAGAAAGATAGACTTTGCCTGACAAGCCTGCCAATTCACTGCCTAAGAGTGTTATTTAATCGCTCAATTAATGATGTCTTTCCTGTTTCTTTACCAACTGTCTGATGCTGCTCTTTCCGGATAACTCTTTCATAAGAATCCCAGAAGTCTGTGTAGAATGTGCTGCCTTCTTTCCAAGTATCTGGAATCCTGTCCCAAAGCATTTGAGCACTTCTTCTGTCTCGATTACCTACGTAAGCAGCTACTACTAACCGTGTCTCTTTATCCAGAGCTGTCCACAGCCATTTCTTATTACCTTTAGATCCGACAAACGACCATAGCTCATCGCATTGCAGGAAAGAGCACTTCGTGAACAATCCGTCTTTTTTGAGGGCTCTACTCCCACAGCTTCAGAAGTATAAATTGACTTATTGTTAATATATCTTTGAATCCATGATTCAGAGATGCTAGTAATCCTAGATATTGCAGCAAGTGACAATCTTTCGAGAAGCAATTTATCAATCAATGACTTCTGCTCATCTGATATAATTCTTTTAGTGGGAGTTGGCACAAATTGCCGATGGCAGTTATAACACCTGTATCGCTGCTTACCATTATGAGTCTTTCTATATTTGACAATATTCTATATTTGACAATATTCTATATTTGACAATATTCTATATTTGACAATATTGGAAGAATTGCATTCAGGCCAGGTTACCATGGCTCCATTAAGTAAGAAATAAAACGTGTTCTTAGCACAACATTATAATAGTGGCACTATCCCTTTTTTGATTATGCTACCCCGTCCGCTTGCGGCGGGGTGGTTCATTAGAACAAAATTTCTTGTAAGCAAGACGTGATCAGGGTTTCTGGATTTCTCGGGCAGGCTCTCTATGGGATCCCTGTTTGTGTTTGCAAGGCTCATCTGAAGCCAAGCAAGGGTAAACCACTCGCGTTGTTGGGGATTTCATGTGGATCCCAGAGGATGTCGTCAAAATATTTTAGCCCACAAAGTAATGCACCTGATGTGAACGGCAGCCAGATATGATGCGCTATGTTTCGCATACCGTGTGGCGATGCCGTGCCACTGCTTGAGTCCCCAAAAGGCATTCTCGACCAAATGCCTCAGCTTATACAAGTATTTGTCATACTCACGTTTCTCTCGGCGATTCCTTTTCGGTGGAATCACCACTCCGATTGCGTTGCCCTC
>JAAUUM010000239.1 GCA_012031565.1 Synechococcaceae cyanobacterium SM2_3_2 | reverse complement strand
TGGCGTCAACCATAAACACGATCTCAGTCCGATGGTGTTGGTGGATTGCGAACGGAAGAGGGATCCCAGAATGGGAATCTGAGATAGCAGTGGCACTCTCGATACAGTGACGGTATCGTTTTCATCGATCAAACCCGCCAGAATATAGGTTTCCCCATCCCGGAGACGAATTTGATCCAGCGTCACGGCCCGAGCATCGATCTGGAAGAGCTGGGTTCCAGCAAATTGTCCACCCGTCAGAACATTACCAGGGATGGGGGTGTTGACGGTGGGATTGAGATCGATGGTGACGAACCCATTATCATCAATCCGCACATTTAGCACCTCCAATTCAACCCCAGCAGCCTCTAGCACCAAGGTTTCTGTCACGATAGGAACATCATTGACCACTTCTGTAGACCGTTCCACGTTAACGGGAACACGGGATCCAATCTCAAGCGTTCCCCCCTCTTCCCCTTCCGAGACCACAATGCGGGGATCCGTCAGAATTTTAGCGGTGCTGTTTTCAATCGCAGCTTCCACCCGTAGACCCACCGCCTGTTGGAAGCGGTTGAGGCTACTGAACACCCCACTGAACGTACCGCCGGGAGCTTCTGGGCCAATTGGGGGTGATGAAGATCCGGCTGGTTGATCAAGTGGGCCACCCCCGAATCCACCTGAAGCACCAGGGTTTAAGGAATCAATCGCAAAGTTGCCTGAGGATCCGCCCAATCCAAAGGAGAGGCTTTCCCCATCCTGGAGCTGCACTTCCACCACTCGCACTGAAATCATTACTTGGCGACGACGGACATCTAGCTGGGCAATCTGGGCGGCAGCCACATCCAACTGTTGAGCCGAGCCAATGATGGTAACGGTCTGGGTTCTTTCATCAATGATGATCTGAGCCCCTTCTAGCGGAGCACCTTCTTGGGCTAGGGCGGTCAAGAAGGTTTCGGTATCTGCCACCAAGGCTTGGTTGAGACGGAAGCTGCGGACAATTCGCTCTTGCACACCGGGTAAGGTAGTGCCCACAAACACCGACTGATCGATGCGACGGGCCTGCAACCCTTTAAGGCGCAAAATAAAGTTAAAGGTCTCTTGTAACGGGGCATCTTGCACGTCCAGAGAGATGGTTTGGGTGGGATCCACGTCATTAAGCACCACATTCAACCCAGCTCGCCGTACCAAAAGGCTGACCACATCCGCGACCGGGGCATCCCGCAAGGTCAAGGTGATGGTGGCATTGCTGCCCAGATCTACGGTGGCTGACTGAGGCACGATGGTGCCAATGGCAATATCCCCGGTTGGAGGTGCAATGGCTTGGTTGGCAAAGGGGGATCCACTGGGACTGACACCTGCTGGCTGGCCTAGCTGATCCATCCCAGGGGATTGAGAAACTGGGGCTTGGGCCACAGTGGGCTGAGCTGGGACTGTAGCCTGGGCGGTTGGTACAGATGGAGCCCCTGGAGCTTGAGCAGTCGTGGCTTGAGCAGTCGGGGCTTGAGCAGTCGGGGCTTGAGCCAGTGCCGGAGGTTGAGAAGATGATGTAGCAGGAGCTTGGGCTAGAGCCGGAGGGGCAACAGCGGGGGATCCTGCTGTTGGGGCTGTCGGGGGAGCTGCCGCCGGAGCCGGAGCTTGGGCCACTGCTGTGCCGGGGGTGGTGAATGCAAAGGTCAACTTGCTGGCGGTTCGTTCGGAGAGCAACCCTTGAGGGGCTCCACCGCTGCCGGTCAATTGAAGGCGGACGCTATCGGGGCCATTTTGCTGGACTTCGATGCGGTCGATACCAGGGACAGGATTATCTTGACGGAAGCTGCGTTGTCCCGGCACGATCTGCAATTCAGCGTTGGTGATATCTCCCACCCAACTGCTGCCCTGTTGTGTGAAGAAAACTTGGGGCCGACGACCCTCTTCGGTATCGATTTCTAGCTTGATGCGATCCCCATCCGGTGACAGGCGCATCCCTCGGATCTGAGTATTGCCCTGATCGGGAGCAGCCGACAACTGCTGAGCCATTGCCCACTGCAAGCGAGGGGTTGGGGCCATCAGCGGGAGAGCCAACATCAGGCTTAGCGCACATTTCAACACAAAACGACCAGTCATGTTCCTCACACCTCACTTTCGGATAGCCAGTCCTGCCCCAAGCTGTCCACACCCGGACAACATAGGATCCCATCGCAGTGTCCGCCAGCCTCAAAACATTGGCAGGAAGTCTGCTTCCCCTATAAAAGCCTAAATCTGCCAAGTTGCCACTAGATTAAGCGGCTAACACAGAAATTTACCGAAAAGAACTCTACCCGTAGGGATCCCGGTAATAACAATTACCCTATCTGGCTCGGGATCCCGTCGTTTTCTGGGTACTCTATTTTCTCTGCCAAGTCTTGCGCCAACCCTTCTTGCGCCAACTCCAGCTCCAGCTCAGCCAACTCTTCTGGGGTCATGGCGGCGAGCTTTTGCTTAATCATTTCTTTGCGGTAGGTATCTCGTTGGCTGTGAAAGGCCATCTTGCCCGTCATGGCTCGACCCGCATAAAACACTGCCCAACCCGCAGTAGCCAACATCAACAATACGCTGATGGCAGACTGGGCCACTTGAGCCTCCCAACCCAGTAGCCGTAATCCCCCATAGAAACCGCCGCCCCCCACCAATAGGAGGATCCCAGCGGTGAGAATGTTCAGCCTACTCATTATTTAAACTACTCATTACTTAAATCTCTCGCAGGGGAGGCCGGAAGGTGAAAAAGCCCCCCCAAAGCAACATGCCGGGAAAGAAAAATAAGGTCACAAAGAAGAGGATGACCTTTTCCCAGGCGGCACTCGTTTCCCAGCGTCGGCTGATGTAGATCAACGCGGCCAAGGGCACCACGACCAAGTAGAGCCCCGCCAGACCAACATAGGTCAACGCAACTAGGATCCCAGGAGTCAGCATTATCATGCTCCATTCCAACGTGTGCTGTGTTTGAGATACTGTCCCTCCCCGCTGGCGTTTTCCAGCCCTAGGGCAGTCTCTGCACAGATAACTTTATCCTCCTAATTGTAAACGCAAGTTATGACTGGTTCTGTTCTCTCTTGGTTTTGGCTCTTGGGAATTCTGGCCTTGGTTGAGGCTGAGGGCGAAGGGATCCTATGCTGATGCTGAGAGCGACCAACGGTAAGGGATCCCTTGCGAATACAAGATGGATTTATCGGCATCGACCTGGGCACCTCCGGCATTCGTGGGGTTGTGCTGACTGAAACGGGAGACCTGGTGGCCACCGAGTCGCAAACCTGGCCCACCCCAGAACGGGATCCCCGGCGATGGTTGCCAGCGGTGGATCAGGTCTTGGCCCGCCTACGCAGTCAAACCCCAGCCTTCTGTCAACTGCGAGCCTTGAGCTGTTGCGGCACATCGGGAACAGTATTGCCGGTGGATGACCAGATGGATCCCTTGGCCGAGGCTTGGCTCTACGATGATCCGCGAGGGGCAGATCAGGCTCAGCAGTTGGGCATCTCTAAGAGTTGGGGGCTATGTCGTTGGCTGTGGTGGGCTCAAACGCAGCCAGCCCAGTATCAGCAGAGCTATCTGGCACATCCCACCGATCTGGTGCTGCATCACTTGGGGGCGGATCCCCGAATCACCGACCATACCAGCGCCCTCAAGAGTGGCTTCGATCTGGTGAACTATCAGTGGCCAGAGGCATGGTTGCAAGCTCACGAGTTGGATGCGGCCCGCTTTCCGCAGGTGGTGGCTCCAGGATCCCCAGTCGGTCAGCACCCATCCGGGATCCTGGTGGTGGCGGGATGTACAGATGGTTGTGCCGGACAAATCGCGGCGGGGGCGGTAGCTCCGGGTCAGATCAGCACCAGCCTGGGCACGACACTGATCTTTAAGGGGGTAAGTCCAGAGCGGATCCAGGCCACTGACGGCGGGGTGTACTCTCACCTACATCCCGACAAAACCTGCTGGCTACCGGGGGCGGCGTCCTACTGTGGTGGAGGCGTGTTGCGGCATTATTTCCCAGCGGCAGAGTTGCGGGAACTGGATCAACAGGCGGCGGCGTGGGTGCCCACTGGGGCGGGGTGTTATCCCCTCAGCCAAGTGGGGGAGCGTTTCCCTCTGGTGGATCCCAGGTTTGCTGGCATTGAGCCCCCGTTTGAGCCGGGATCCATTCGCTACTATGCGGCTCTGTTGGAGGGGGTGGCCTTGGTGGAGCGGTGGGGGATACAGCGCCTACAAGCATTGGGGGTGCCCCAGCAGGGAACCGTGGCGGTGACAGGCGGCGGCAATCGCAGCGATTTGTGGCTCAAGATCCGGGCCAGCGTGCTCCAGCGCCCTTGGCCATCAGCCGTCATCCCCAGCCAGCGGTGGGATCCGCCATTTTGGCAGCGGCGGGGTTTTGGGATTGCTCGGTCGAGGCAGCGGCCACTCGACTCGTCCATACCGACCGGGAGATCCTGCCGCAGTCAGCCTGGGTGGAGCAGTATGAAGCGGTGTTTCAGACTTGGTCTGCCCAATGGGGGATGGAGCCATGAGTGCGGAGCAGGGTACGAAGGGCCATTCAAGCCGTTTTTTCATCTCACTGACAGCGTTGGGGCTTGGTAGACTGAGGGGGGCAGATTAAGGTCTTGAGTAGCTTCAGCTCGGGCTCTCAGGCTGGCTGATTTGAATCCCTTGTTGCCCCGCGTTTTTACTCTCACCACCATGAAAGAACTGCTTTATTTGGAGATCCCAACCCCGGATCGTGGCGCTGTGGTGAGTTGGTTGCAGGAGCTGAAGGTCGCTCCCCCCCTGTCTGCCATCCATGCCACCCCTGATGGGATCCGAGTGGAACAGGGATCCCTGGCGCTGGCGGTCTTCACATGGTCGGTCAACAACACCACCTACCTCAAGGTGTTTCAGTGGTCAGAGCAACCGTTTCCCAACCAAGCGGCTTGGCTCAAGGCATTGGAGACCGCAGCCCGAGACCGCTTTCCGATCCACTATCCCGAGTTGCCCCCCTACGATGGCAAAGAATCGATCTTTGCAGCTCTGGGATCCCACTATCCCCTCACGGCTAAGTACTTTCGGCGTATCCCCAATGGGGAAGCTGACCTGCAACGGGTCTATTGGTGGGAGAAACGCTGGCGGCAAGAGGCGCGACTGGGGATCCGTCCCCCTCAGCAATTGCCGCTGTTGAAAGAGAAGCCACCTGTCCACAGGGATCCCGAGTGGGATGTGGTGGTGATTGGGGGGGCGTTGGGGCGATTCAAGCGGCGATCATGGCTCAGATGGGTTACCGGGTCGCTTTGGTGGAGCGGTTAACCTTTGGCCGCATGAATCGAGAATGGA
>JAAUUM010000238.1 GCA_012031565.1 Synechococcaceae cyanobacterium SM2_3_2 | reverse complement strand
CGTGCAGCAGGGCTATATGGTGCTGACAGGTGGCGGCGGCGGCATTATGGAAGCCGGGAATCGAGGAGCAGGTCTCGAAAACACTTTTGGCCTCAACATTCAATTGCCCTTGAACAGT
This sequence comes from Synechococcaceae cyanobacterium SM2_3_2, assembly GCA_012031565.1. Classification (GTDB taxonomy): domain Bacteria; phylum Cyanobacteriota; class Cyanobacteriia; order Thermostichales; family Thermostichaceae; genus JAAUUM01. The sequence goes on along the minus strand of JAAUUM010000238.1, from coordinate 5,219 downwards.
TGGCCAACCCGATTTTGGCCAGTAGTGACCGAGTGATCAACTTCAAGTACTTCTTTTCTCGCAAGCTGTTTTTTGTCAAAGAAAGCGATGGGGTGGTGCTGTTTCCGGGGGGGTTCGGCACCCAGGATGAGGCGTTTGAATGCTTGACCCTGATGCAAACTGGCAAAACAAAATTATTGCCCCTAGTCTTGCTCGATCAACCTGGGGGACGCTATTGGCGTGAGTGGGACGACTATATTCGAGATCACTTATTTACCCGTGGCTTGATCAGCCCTGAAGACTTACATCTCTATACCCTCACCGATGATGTGGATGTTGCTTGCCATACCATCAAAGATTTTTATCGGGTGCTGCACAGCAATCGCTATGTGCGGGACACTTTGGTGCTGCGACTTAATCACGAGGTCAGCGACGAGGTTGTGGAGATGCTCAACCAGGAGTTCGGCAGTATTATGTCGGCGGGCCAGATCCAGAAATCTGCTGCCCTGCCTGAGGAAGGGGATCCCGCCATCGCCCATCTGCCCCGATTAGTTATGTCCTTCAACCAGCGCAACTTTGGCTGTCTGTGGAATTTAATCTATCGCCTTAATGAGTTGGTGCCAGCCTAGCGTCACTCATCCATCAGGGATCCCTTGGCCCATGTATGTGAAAATTTGCGGCATCACCCAACCACAACAAGCAGAGGCTATTGCCAATCTGGGATCCCAGGCTTTGGGTTTCATCGGGGTGCCCAATACGCCGCGCTACCTAGCGCCCGAACGGATGATCGAAGTGGTGGGATCCCTACAGGTGGAGTGTGAGCGGATCGGCGTTTTTCAGGATCAAGATCCCCAGTTGATCATCACCGTGGCTGCCAAAGCAGGCTTAACCGGGATCCAATTGCATGGTCAGGAGTCTGTGGCGGTGTGTGTTCAGCTACGAGCGGCCTTGCCGGGGATGCGGCTGATCAAGGCAATTAGACTGCGGGATCCCGGCGATCTGGCGGCAATATCAATCTATGGGAAGAGTGTGGATGCCTTCTTGATCGATGCCTACGATCCGCAGCGGGCGGGGGGCACCGGCCAGACGGTGGACTGGCGGTTGCTCCAGGATTTTCAATGTCCGCAGCCCTGGTTATTGGCAGGTGGTATCCGCCCCGAGAATATCGCTCAAGCCCTGCAAGAGTCCTCGCCCGACGGCATTGATCTCTCCAGTGGCGTGGAGTCCTCACCTGGGATCAAGGATCTCCAGAAAGTCCGCCAGTTATTCGCCATTCTGGATCAACTCTCCCCTCAAAAACATCAACAGCGCCAAACCAAAACTGATGCAACGGGTTCAACGGGGATGGCTCCAGGCTTGATGAGCCGCTAGCCAAACCTCTTGCACAGGAACCTGAGCTTGTTGAGCCAACGCCGCACAGTCCCGGAATTCTGGCTGCACATTGATCACCTGTCCAAACCGACGGCCCACTTTGACATTCACCTCTCCATAGAGGGTGTTGACCCGTTCCATGACTCGATCCAAGAGAGTGCGCTGTTGGAGACTGCGGCGGATGCCAAGGGTGGTGGTCTCTCGGAACAACAACCCCTCGCAGGCTTCCACCAAGTCGGGCGGACAAATCACAGTGAGGAGGTGGCCGGGACGGCTAAATTTCATGGTGATGGGCTGGTCAAAGACATCTAAAGCACCCAGCTTCAGCAGTTGCTCAAAGACATAGCCGATCACCTGGGGATTGAGATCGTCAATCTGAGTCTCCAATACCGCCACCGTCTCCATCAAAGACGACCCGGCACTATCCCCCAGCCAAAGTCGCACCACATTAGGGATGGCCAGATTGCGGGTGCCTGCCCCCTTGCCCACCTTTTGGATCCGCATGGCAGGTAAGTCACCGAATCCATCCGCCAAGGCCACCGCCAATGCAGCCCCGGTCGGAGTGACCAATTCTGCTTCAATTCCATTGCTAAATACTGGCACCTGCCCCTGTTCCCACAACTGAATCACCGCCGGAACCGGCACGGCCATCTGCCCATGAGCCGCATGAACCCAGCCGCCCCCAATCGGATGAGGAGAGCAGACAATCCGCTCCACTTGCAGCCATTCCAGCCCGATACAGGTGCCCACCACATCCACTAGGGCATCCACCGCCCCCACCTCATGAAAATGGACTTTTTCAATCGGCATCTCATGCACCGCCGCCTCCGCCTCCGCCAGGGTGCGAAAGACCGCTTGACTCCAGGCTTTAACTTTGGGGGACAGACTGGCCGTCTCGATCATCTGGTGAATTTGAGGCCAGTGGCGATGACGGGGATGGTCGGTCGAGAGCAGATCCACGACCACATGGATGGCAGGTTGCCCAGCGCGCATCACCCGATGGGCATAGAGCTGAAATTCTCCGGCGAGACCGATCCCTTCTAACTTGTGGGCCAGATAGTCGGCAGGCACCCCACAGTCGATCAAGGCTCCCAGACACATATCCCCAGCGATGCCAGCTGCACAATCTAAGTAAGCCACTTTCATTGCAGATGCCTCTCAAGGTTAGACAGGGAACGGGGTGAGGAGGGGTGATGAGCTGATGGAACTCGGATGGAGTCCGCTGCTAAGGCACCTCTTCTAATCAGATCTAATCAGAGTCTTTATCTCGTTGGGGCCGAAGCTCGTGACAAAAAAGGGATCCCTCCCCATCGGACGGATCCCAATCTATAGCATTCCTGAATGGGTCTAGCCCCACCTAAGATGTTCAGGCTTTGACGGCAGCTTTAACCTTGGCAGCTAGTTCGCCCGATGCATACTTGGCCGCCATATCATCCAGAGGATTCTGGGGAACTTGAGTGCCATGTCCGGCGCAACCAAAGGCTTCGTAGCGAGCCGAGCAGATCTTCTGCATCTCCTTGATGGAGGGCTTGAGGAAGTGACGGGGGTCAAAGTTGCTGGGATCCGCAGCCAAGGCCCGACGCACAGCAGCACTGATGGCCAGCCGGTTATCGGTGTCGATATTGACTTTTCGCACCCCATTCTTGATGCCGCGCTGGATCTCTTCCACCGGCACCCCATAGGTTTCGGGGATGTTGCCACCAAATTCGTTGATCACAGCGATCAAGTCTTCGGGCACAGAAGAGGATCCGTGCATGACGATATGAGTATTGGGCAGGCGGCGGTGCAACTCCTCGATCAAGTCCATCCGCAGCACTTCCCCTTCGGGCTTGTGGGTGAACTTGTACGCGCCGTGGCTGGTGCCGATGGCCACAGCCAAGGCATCCACCTGGGTTTTTTCCACAAATTCCACCGCTTGATCGGGATCCGTCAGCAGTTGGTCGTGGGAGAGCTTGCCCTCAGCGCCATGACCATCTTCCGCTTCGCCCATGCCGGTCTCCAGGGATCCCAGGCAACCCAATTCCCCCTCTACGCTCACCCCAATGGCATGAGCGACTTTCACCACTTCGGAGGTGACATCGACGTTGTACTCAAAGCTAGCCGGAGTTTTGGCATCGGCCTTGAGGGATCCATCCATCATGACGCTGGTGAAACCATTGCGGATGGCGGAGTAGCAAGTGGCAGGGCTATTGCCGTGATCTTGGTGCATGGCGATAGGAATGTGGGGATAGGTTTCCACCGCCGCCAAAATCAGGTGCCGTAAAAAATTCTCACCCGCATAAGTCCGAGCACCGCGTGAGGCTTGCAGGATGACGGGACTGTTCGTCTCGTTTGCCGCCTGCATAATGGACTGGATCTGCTCCATGTTATTGACATTAAACGCGGGGATCCCATAACCGTTTTCGGCGGCATGATCCAACATTGCCCGCATTGCTATTAAGGCCATCGATTACCTCCCAACTGATGTGCAGCTATAACTATTGATTGACTTAACATTAAGTTTAGATTATTTTCTGCCGCTTGACCGACGATCTTCTGCTAGCCAGTGGCGATCGATTGGAGGGATGTACCCCCCTCTACTGGCTTAACATCTGGCAGGATCAGGGGTGTGGTAGACCTAAGGTCAACCGAAATGAATCTATTTTGAAGAGGTGAGTGTGATGATCAAGATGACCAAACAGCCTTGTCGGATAACAGCTGTCCTGATCGGCATCGGATGTCTTGGACTGGGGGCAACGCTGGCGGGATCCGAACCGGCTTGGGGGATCCCTGGCATGTTGTCGGATGAAGCGGCTGCGTGGGTGCGTTCCAATCAGGCGCTCAACCCTGGCCCAGGCGAAACCTTCTTGATCAATCGCACGGAGCCGGATGGATCCAGGTTTTCCTTCCAAGCCTCTGTCGCTCCGCCGGGACGCATCACTAACCCGTTGGATCGTGAGACAATTCGCTCCGAACGAATGACGTTTTATGCCCCCAATGGCTTAAGCGCTGCTGATTTGGAACAGTCCATCCAACGAATCTATGGGGATGAGATCATGGCAGACTTACAGCAAGCGCCTGAAGTGTTGCGTTATCCCTCGGAAGCCGTTTTGAATGCCCCCCCTACAGAGCAGAACCAGTTGCAACGGGCGATCCAAGGGGTGGTACGCCAGGGATCCCAGTTTATCTATTGGCTAGAACTAACCCAAAACCCGGATGGGCAGGTACAGCAGGGTCAGGTGGTGATCTTTGAATCCGAGTGGTTGCCCAAGATCCAGTCCGAACTGGCCCAACGGCACAATCTCTCGGTTCAGTAGTTGGTACAGGCTTGAGGATTAAGAACTTGAGGATTAAGCACCTGAAAGTTCGCTGGACTCAGGGATCCGAATCTGGGGTCGGCTGGCCAAGTAGAACAGGGATCCCAGCAGAGGCAGAAAGTTGACGATGCCACTCAACAGGGATCCGGTTGGCTCACGGCCCACTTTGTCCTCTGCGATCAGACTGGGCAACAGGGCACTGAGCAGCAAGAAATCCAACGTCATGACATGGATGAATCGGCTGGTCTGCCACTGACGGACAAAATCTCCCCAATCTCCCTGCGTGATGCCAAAGCCCAAGAGGGCTAGCGCCGCCACCAACAAAGCCCGCCCTGTCCAAGCACTGTTCCAGACCCGCAGTGTCCAGGGCAACGGGGTCGGGATCCCTTCCTCTTTGAGGGACTCCACAGGCTGACGCAAAGCCAGATAAGGCAACAGCGAGAATGCCCCCACCGCCATCATTAAGCTGGCAAAAGGCCAAGCCGGCAGACGGGATCCCTGGGTTTTGTGGCGATATCCATCCACAAAGAGCAGACACCAGTAGGCCAAGGGCAACACCCCCATCAGGTTGAA
>JAAUUM010000237.1 GCA_012031565.1 Synechococcaceae cyanobacterium SM2_3_2 | reverse complement strand
GGATCCTGGACAGTCAAGGGTGAGGTGGCCACCGTCAAAACCGAGAAGTGGATCCATCCCCATGAGATCGATATTCACTATCTGAGAAAAGTGCAATGAAAGATCCACCCTGATCCAACTCGACCACCACCAACCCCTTACAAAAAACACTGTCCTTCATGGCTTTGCAGAGGAAAAGACCATGGCCTCGCTTGAACAAAAACTGTCCGCGTTATCCGCCAAGATCGACCACCTGCAAAATTGCCTGGTCATGCTGGGGATCACAGGTGAAAAATTTGTTTCGCTCGCAGAAGCAACCAAGCTCCTGGGCAAATCGCAGGATCATCTCCGCCGCCAGTGTGTCAAAGCAGAACGGGCCCGGATCCTGGGGGAACCCTGTGCCTGGAAATATGGAGTTCATTACCGCAATGAAGCCGATCCTGGTGCCGAGCGTGCAGAGTGGTTCATCAATCCAGTCGCCATCAACAAACTCATGAATCTTCCCCCAGAAAAGCGGATCTAACCTTTCTTAAGGGAACGGTACAGTTTCTGGAAATGTTGATTGTCAATGAACTGCTGATAGGTACGAGTATGGATCGCCACATCGTGCCCCATGCTGCGAGCCGATAGCTCCAGAGGCCACTGATACATCAGGGTCCGCCGTGCATAACAGTGCCGCAAGTTGTAGGCCGTCCCGATCCTTTGCACCAGACCAGACTTTCTCCAATACTGACTAATGCGCTCTCCCAGAGCAGTATTGGCCTGATCCAAATTCACCTGGGGTAAGTGGATCGTGTCGAGAGTCAAGCGAAACTCTTCACCCCAATCCTCACCCCAACAGGCATAAGCCAAGCGTTCGCCAGTTTTGCTATCGTCCTGAACCCTTAACATATCCTGATCCAGATGGTCGAATTCTGCCCGAAACACCTCATGTGGACGCAAACCAAACACGGCCATCAAGACAAAGACACAGCGGTATTCAGGATTCTTCACCTCCGCCAAGGTAGTGGCAATGTCATCATCGGTCGGCAGCTCCCGAACCCGAACCGCCTGGGTGGTGTAGGTGGTCAATTGCTTGAGAGTGTCCGCCCCATCCAACTCAGCGAACCTTGCCAACTTTCCACAAGCCAGCACCCAGCGTTTCCGTGAACGGCTCCCTGGCTCTGAGTTCTTGGTGATCAGATCCTTGAGCAACTCCAGACTTAGCCCCCGATGGTGCGGCAGCTTATCGTAGACCGCTTCATAGTCCTTCTTCCATGTGGTCAAACTCTGATTTGTCTTTTCCCGCTTATTCCAGTGATCCCGCTCCAAGCGAGCCAGCCACTCCCCAATCGTCTCTGGATTCTTTCGGTATGCGGTCTGCCATTCCTCCCAGGCAAACCGATTCAGAGCCAGATCCGCAGACATCTTCTGGGCCTTGGCCACCGCGATCTTCAGGCCAGCTTTATCCGCATAGATCCCCAGTGAAACCTGCTGCCGTTTCATACCGCTGTGATCCGCTAGGGGCATCATCCCTCGTAGGCAGAGGCGATGAGTTTTCCTCTCCAGAGTGATCTTGATCTTGAGGTTCTTATTGGCCTCCTTAATGGCCGCATCGATATCCCAACCCATGTTCCTGTCCCCACCCATGAAGTCCGCAGCGTCAGAAAACTCTGCCACCCGTCTGCCCCAAAAAGGCGAAAGATTTCTGGCTAATGTTCAACCTTAGCGGGAAAGACTTGGACACATGATAACTTAGAACCCTTACTGAATCGGAATTCTAGAGCTTAATTGAGGATGGGGGCAGAGGGACTTGAACCCTCACGATCTCATCGATCAACGGATTTTAAGTCCGATATACTTAGTCTGAAACCCAATCTGCGTAGGAAATACAGCTGATCATCTTTCCCATTCTCCCACACATCTCCCATTTGTGATACTAGAAATTCGCGGAAATCTAGAATTGCGTTGAGTTTCAGGGTTCTTTGGAAGCGAGTTTTACAGGTCACGATTACAGACTCTACGGCAGACAGAATGGTAAACGCTGCGGACTATTACTCACCAGTGTCACAATTCCTGCCAAAATCAGGCCAGTCATCCTGACAAAGAGCCTTTCTATGTCTGAAATGCGATCAGGGTTAGGCTCCCAAAAAATTGAGTTTCAACTCATATCCCAGGAATTTTCCGAAGTAAACCTATAGATACAAGCATCTCGAACTGTGAACGTATCGCTCTGGCCGCACTACGATTTTCCACCAGGATCCCCGCTTCAATATTTCTTAGGTGGGCTGCCTCAGTAAAGTTGGCTGAGGTTACTAATAGCTTTTCTTCGTCAATGACTACACATTTGGCATGTAGGCAGGCATTGGTATTCGATGAGGGTTCGAGTGAACGAGGATCGTAAAACACCTCAGGTAAACGAACTCCAGGCCAGATTTGATTACGGAAGATCTCTGCAAATTCTCTTAGTATTAAAGAAGAAGGTTTGGTATCAGTGTATTTTCGTTTTACGTTGAGGAACATTCTGACTTGGAGATCAGGGCGTTCTCCCATGCGCTTGGCTAAAGGACGGAACAGCTCTTGGCCTTTTGGACCTTCATCGATGGCAAAGCTAGAGATCAGGACATTATGCTGAGCTTGGCTAAACATCTGCCTGACTACGATGGCTGTATCTCGGCCTTCGGAGCCTGCTATTTCTGGACCTGTCCACACGACACCTAAATGCTGTTTTTCTTGTGTTAGTCGTCTCTCTTCAACCAGTAGTCTAAGGGTGAAGGCTAGCGCAATTCCTGTCATCCCTTGCTGATGGAGACGGTTGATCTCTGTGGTAACAGACTGTTGTAAAGGATCGGGAATGTAGTTAGATAATGAGATCAGGCTGACAGGTAGAGTTAGTCTTCTTGTTTCGAGTGCATCTGCTAGTCCATTCAATGTGAACCGATTGAGGCTCAGAAACGGGGACATCAGAATAGACCCTCTGGGAAGAACTCAGCTCCAAGGTTCTCAACTGTATTCACAACGAGACTGCGATCCAGTAATTCATTGCGGCGCTCACAGGAGGTTTCTGCGATCAGCAAGCAACCATGGCAGGCGGCTCCATGTAGGAACCGATCCTCCTGGAGATTATCTGGTTCATGCTTGGCACAGACAGGATCGTTGGAACAAAGGCGACCGTACTCTAAAGCTTTGCCCAGGTGATGTTCAATATGTCTACCGACCTCCACCAGTCCACCCAGGGTTCCCTCAGATCCGGAGGTGCCGGTGTGGAGCAGGATGCCATAGCCGATGTCCTTGGAGATGTAAATCCTCTCCCGGATAGCGCTGGAGGTGTAGCCACATTCGAGCGACACTGCCGTGATCAGGAGATGAGAAAGGGAGTGCAGCAAGATGTAGGGAGCCCCTGGAAACTCGATCTTGCTCCTCGGGATACCTCGGGATTCAGCCCAGGTAAAGTAGCCTCTCGACAGAGCCTGAGCTCGCTGTTTGACGGGTTCCCGACTTAGCCAAGTCTCTATGGCATCTTTCTTGAAGCTGATGAAAACTCCTTCACCCAAATTTTCAACGGCGGGGACCCAGTTGTTCTCAAAGTCTAGATCGGCTCGACGAACGTTGATAGCGAGTTCATCGTCGATCTCTCCTTCGATATTGGTCAGGGTGGCCTCGAAGCGGGTGAACCCGATCAGAGCCATGACCTCTCGAAGTCTATGGACGAGCACGACCTTATCGATGTAGGGCTCCCATTTTTTCTCCAATTGACTGGGACGACGAGTGAGTCCATGAAAGGTCTTATCTTTGGGTGGAGGTTCCTTACCCATCTCCTCAGGGCAGCTCAGCAGTGCTTCCAGTTCCACCTGTTTGATGCTCTTTTCAGGGGCAGAGAGTCCACTCTTACGACGACGGATCTCGTCCCACACGGCATCAGGTCCGAATGCTGCTAGATCAGCAAACTTCGGTTTCTTTAACTCTTTGCGGATATCGCTCAGATCTTCTGCATATTGCAAGTCTTCCTCATAGAAGCGATCCACGGCCCGTCGCAGATCGGCTTCCTGATCGGGCATCGTTATGACGCTCAGCAGCTGGGTGAAATAGGCGTTACTGGCAGAACGGATCAGAAGGCGATTATATTCTGGTTGATTCGTTGCTGTGATGTTGCCTTGATCATCCACAACATACTTACAGCAGTCCTCTTTCCCTCTTGGCCCTAACCAGGGGCGATGTCCCTTGCAAAACCCGAGAACTTTTGAGTCTTTGAGTTTTGCTTGAGCAAGAGGACGGCGTTTACCTGTCTGCTCACAGCGGATAAAAATCTCCTCAAAGTCATTGCCAGATCCGGCTTCATCGAGCCAGAGTTGTCCTCTCATAGAGCTGGCTTCGCCATGGATGAAAGCGTACCAGTCGATGTCGCTGAGATGACCATTAGGGCAAGCTTGTACGAATCGTATAGGTACTGCCTGGACTCGTTTCCCCTCAAACTTGAATCCTTCTTTCACCAATCTCCAGGGAACCAATGGACGTGTCCTATAGATTTTGCCTTTGATCTCTATGGTTTTATCGACCTGGGCAACAAACCAAGTAGGGAAGATGAAAGCATCGATTCCTGTCATTGGAGCTTGTGGATCGTTAGATTTTTGAGGAGGGCTATAAAGTTTAATAGCCTTAGGTTGTGGATCATCTGGGTTGAGTTTGCGAGCGATCTTATAGGCCAATCGCTCCTCACGGATAGGCTGTTTTTCTCCCCGCCAGAAGGTTAGTCCTGAGATGATCACAGATCGGTTGGGCAGATCCACCATGGAGCCAGGACCGAAGGTAGTCAAGAGCTGGTTTTGACGGAGTTCTCCATCGGGGGGACGTTGGCTCTTCTTACTCATGACCCTTCCTCCACGTCTAAGGTGTAGGGATCCTTGACCCACAGGTTGACGCTGCCTTCCACATCCCGCAGGCTTCGGTGTGCCTTGAATTTTTGCTCATCGAGGGGTTTCTGTTGAAGTTTCGGATCTAAGGCATCCACCAGGAGGGGAGCGGCTAACTCGGTCTCCTTTTGATATTGCAGACGGGTATCTCTAGACAGGAGTCGTTCCCAAGTGTCTAGCAGATCTGCAACTTGAGCTTTGACGGATTGACGTATAGCTTCAGAGTCCTCGTGTTTATAGTCCGGATTATGTCCGGCTGCTCGCTCGGCAATCCGATCCAATACAGCCTCGACTTGTTGTCTTCGATCTGTGATTTGAGAAGCTCCTAGGGGCGGTGTCATCTGGGGTAATGCTAAACGGGCGAGACCGACCAAGACTCCTGCAAGACCCCGATCCAAAGCTCTAGGGGAGAAGGGGGTGACGCTGGTGGCTTCCACGGATCGATAGAAACTGGTATGCCAGCTCTGGAATCGTTCGTAGTGGGAGCGATCTC
>JAAUUM010000236.1 GCA_012031565.1 Synechococcaceae cyanobacterium SM2_3_2 | reverse complement strand
CTGTAATGCCCTTATGATAAGGGTTCTCTAGCCTGAATTCAGCAGCTCCAGCTCTGACGCCCCTTTTGCTCGTCTGTTGTCAATGAGATAAAAGGCTGAACCTGCCAAAAGTCTCCAATGGGATCCCGCCTGAGGGACATTTTGCCAATCTTCTATAGTATTCGATATCACCTCAACTTCCCTGGTCACGCAGGTATGCAGGATCCCTCTGGCAAGCTCAATCAGCAGACTGCAAAGGGGATGGTCGTTTTACTGGCCCTAGCGGCGGGCTGGGTCTTGCCCTCGCGAGTGCGCCCCTAACGTTGGGATCCCCAGACAAAGCAGACGGGATCCCGCGTAAGATTGGATACATCTCCCCAGAATAGAGCGTGATAGAGTCCACTGAATCATGCAGAAAGGGTGATCTATGGCTTGGGAATTGGTGGGCACAGTTGGGTCACTGTGGCGATATCCCGTCAAGTCGATGTTGGGGGAAGAAGTTGAGGCATCGGAGGTCGTAGCACGCGGACTGGCAGGCGATCGAGCCTATGCGCTGCTGGATGTGCAAAGCGGCAAGGTTGCCAGCGCCAAAAACCCGAAAAAATGGGCTCAGCTGCTCAACTTTCAGGCCCGTTTTTTAGAAATGCCCTCCGGCTATGAGACTATCCCACCCGTCACGGTGGCCCTCCCCAATGGATCCTCCATCACCAGCACATCGGCTGAGATCAGCACCGTGCTATCTACCCTGCTTGGGCGCGAGGTGCGGCTGCTTTCTGCTCCCCCTCAAGCCCCAACCCTAGAGCAATATTGGCCCCCAGTGGAGGGCACCCCCCACCAAGAGACGGTGACTCAGCTCCAGATGCCGGTGGGCACGTTTTTCGACTCCTGTTCGATTCATGCCATCTCGACAGCAACGCTGGCCCGGTTGCAGGAGCTATATCCGGCTGGCCAATTTGTACGGGATCGGTTTCGGCCCAATATCGTCATCGAACCGCTATCGTCAGAGGTCGGCTTTTTGGAGGATGCCTGGGTAGGGGGTATTTTGGCGATTGGGGAGACAGTTCGCCTCAGCATTGATACCTTTTGTCCCCGCTGTGTGGTGACAACGCTGGCCCAATCGGATCTGCCTGCCGATTTGAATATTCTTCGCACCACCGCCCAATACAACAATGTCATCGCTGGGATCCGACTGTCTGTTTTGCAGGGAGGTTCCATTCGCCGTCATGACCCGATCCGACTGGGATCCCTGGCTTAGATCGAGATGCTAGTTCGACGAGTGAAAAGAGCGACGCGAGACTGCAACACTGGGGATCCCTGTCCGGTAAAATAGCAAAGCTCTTGGCAAGGGATCCCTGTGCTGACGTTTCAAGACCTGATCGCAACCCTACACCAGTTTTGGGGCCATCAAGGATGCCTCATTTTGCAGCCCCACGACATCGAAAAAGGGGCGGGCACCATGAATCCCCACAGCTTTTTGCGGTCATTGGGGCCAGAACCCTGGCGGGCGGCCTATGTGGAACCTTGCCGTCGTCCCACCGATGGTCGCTATGGCCAAAACCCCAATCGCCTACAGCAGTATTACCAATATCAGGTGCTGATCAAGCCTTCGGTGGATGACATCGTGGAGCTTTACCTGGAGAGCTTGCGGGCGCTGGGCATCGACCCCGCCGATCATGATGTCCGCTTTGTGGAGGACGATTGGGAATCTCCCACATTGGGGGCTTGGGGCGTCGGCTGGGAGGTCTGGCTAGATGGGATGGAGGTGACTCAGTTCACCTATTTTCAGCAGGCGGGGGGGATCGACTGTCGGCCCGTCTCGGTGGAGATCACCTATGGGCTAGAGCGATTGGCCATGTATATGCAGGGGGTGGACTCGGTTTACAACATCCTCTGGAATGAACACCCCGCCACCGGCAAGATTCGCTATGGCCAGGTGCATCACGCAGGGGAGGTGGAGCATTCCCATTACAATTTCACCGCCTCCGATCCTGAGCTGCTATTTGCGTTATTCAACCAGTTTGAGAGCGAGGCCAAGCGACTTTTGGCCCTGACACAAGGGAACTATCGGGATCCCGAAGCCAGTCCGTCAGAGCAGCCCGCAGGGGGAGCGATGGACTTGCTTTTACCCGCCTACGACTACGTGCTCAAGTGCTCCCATACCTTTAACCTGCTGGATGCCCGTGGGGTGATCGCGGTGACAGAGCGGACTCGCTATATCGGTCGGATCCGGGGATTGGCTCGACAGGTGGCGGAGGTCTATGTGCGGCAGCGGCAAGCGCAAGGCCATCCGTTGGCAGTGGCAGTGGTCTAATCCTGTGGGCCTGTCCCGATGGCAAGCGGTGCCAAATCAGGGATCCCGGCTGCTATGAATAGTCGCAAGTCATGATCATCCCCGGTGATATCGGCAATCACTTGAGCCACCACTTTGGCGCAACTGTGAGCATTAGCCACCACCTGCGGCTGGGCCAGACCAATCACCACCCAGCCCTGTCTCAAAAAGTGATCATAGCGGGCCTGATCACTTTCAATCTGATCCTGTGGGTGTGGGGTAACAGAACAATCAGGTCGATCGATGAGGATGGCGATCACAAGATGATGGGTGGCCTCGAACAAGGTGATATCGGGCCGCTGGGGTTTGGCCTGGGGTTTGGCCTGGGGGTTGTCTGGGGTAAGATGGGCGGTTGTGCTCAACTGACCGGGAAAGTAGGTGCTGAGGATCCTGAAGAAATGAGCTTTAGACCCCTCTGGGATCCCTGGCTCTTGAGGATCAAACCCGATGGGATCCTGGGCTTGTCGGAGCAGTCTTTGCACCTGCTGCTGCCGAAACTGGGCGATGCCTGCTGGTGTTTTTAAGTATTCTTGCAACACCTGATGCTGCCGTTTGGCCTGTTGATACTCAAGATCAGCAATCAACGCCTTTTCGTAGCGCTTAAATCGGGCCGGACGTGTTTTTTTGTCCCAGAGCAGCGTCCCCCCCATCCCGAGCAGCCCAAGCACCAAAACAACAGCAGCAAGGGGCAGCGATTGAGTGGCTAGCCCCAAAGCCAAAACCACCACGAGGATCCCTGGCCCCGCCAGTACCTTTCCGGTCAACAGCGGGGGTTCTGGGGGGATCGTGGGTTGAGTTCTCCGAAAAGCGGGGGGGCGAGGATATGAGCAGAGCGCCGCCTCTAAGGCAGGGGGCCAAAGAATGATGGGGTAGTGGCCCATACATCGGGATCCTGAGGCTGATCAGCCAGAAAGAGAGTTGTTCGCAGGTGAAAAACGTTTGGACTGCTGGAAACCGTTACGCTGAAAACCCCTGAGACGGGAGGATCACCTCTCGATGTCCAGCCCTACTGTTCCCAGCTTCTACTGTCCTCAACCGAACAACGGGATTCGCTCAGCGGGATTCTGCCCATTCGGTGGAAAAGATGGTGGTGCCCGGAAAAGCGATGGGGTTGTCCAGGGCTTGAATCTGGTCTTGCAGGGCCTCTAGGTGCTGCCCCTGATCAGCCCCCAACACTGGAATCTCGGCAGGGAGGATCCCGGTCTGGAGGGCATAGACAGAGGTATGTCCAGCGGCAGTGCCAATGGCCCATTCCACCGGATGAACCCGATAGGATCCACTGGCAATGCGAGAGGTAGCGATATTTTTGTTGCCCGCCAACAGGTTATCAATCTGCTGTGGAATCAGGGCTCGCAGAGGAATTTGGTAGGGAAAGCTGGGGGCTTGAGCATCCTTATTGCCCCACTCTGGGGTGGAAAAGTCCGGCAAAATGCACTCGTGAAAATCTATCGGATACTGGCCGACCCCAACCGAGTCAAAAAAGATCGTGGGTCGATTCCGCTGTCCTTCAAACTCCCGGGTGGTGATGTCATTTTCGTAGATGGTAAACCCAAAAGGATAGGCACCGCTGGGACGACCCATGATCCGGCGACTCTCCCGAATGTAAGGATATTTGGACAACCCGCTGGCGGTTCCCATCGGGCCATCGGATCCCTGGACATAGCCATAGCGAAAATAGAGATCTTTCTGGAAATCGGGATCCTCTTGTTGTAATAAAAAGTCCGAAGTGCCCGCCACCAGCCAATAGAAAAAGCCCAGCGCATGTTGTTCCCCCAAGCGGAGAGACTCGGGCCGCAATCCCCCTTGCCATCCGCCGGGATCCAGTTGACCAGAGGCTTGCAGTTGTCCTTCCGTCAGGATGAAATTGTCCGCCGCTGACGTACTCAATCGCCAATCGTTACCCCATGTCCAATTTTGCATGGACAGATCGCCAATCTCAATTGCCTCAGGCCCGGTGCCAGGGATCCTGCCTTGGATGCGGCGATAGGTAAAGATCATCGGGAAATTGAACCGGGCTTGTTCATAGCTGTAATACTGCCCATGCACCTGATCGTCATAAAAGTCAGGTCGCGGGGGTAGAGCCGGGGTGGCGGTTCGCTCCATCACAAAGGTATAGGTAAAGCCCTGGGTGCAATACTCATTCTCAACCGGCTTGCCACTGGGCTCCCAAATGGTGGCAGCATCGGGGCCGAGCCGATAGGGCACCCCCGCCAACGGCAACAATTCTCCCGTTTCGGTGGCATCGATCACCATCACGGGATTGGCTCCTGGCGACGCTCAGCAGGGGGCACAAAGCGGATGACTTGTTTATCCCAATCCTCGGAAGGCTCAGGATCATACCAATCCAAAAAGTATTCAGATAGATTCCCCCGTTGATCGCCCGCTAACTCAGGCCGCAGCGGGATATGGGTGATGGCTTGCACACTCTCGATCAAGGTGGCTGAGGTCTCCACATCCTTGATCACAGTGTCGGTAAAGAGCAGCAGTTGGCCCGACTCCACATAGGGATCCAACATGTCTCGCAGCACCTGATGCCCGACCTGAGGCGAGAAACACAGCACGCTGACCCAGCAGGCCCCTGGATTGGGGTTGCCATCGTAGGTGGCGATCACCCGCTGCCGAAATTCGCTGTAGCCAGAGGGGAAGATATCATTCTCCCGTTGTAAAGGCCGCTCATCCAGAGCCGACACCCCTTGGGCACTCACTTGGCCACCAATCCAGTCGGTGATCTCGGTCATGCAGACCTGCTGGCCCAGTCGCAGGGCATCATAGGCAGCCGCCACGCCCCCCAATCCCCCGCCTGCGATCAAGATCTCACAGCTCACTTCTGTTTCCGGTGGGTCTGTTTCCAGAGGAGTCAGAGTCTGCGCCAGACCCAGCTCCGAGCCTGATACTCCCACCGTTAGGATCCCTAAGCTGGCAATCCAGCTCGATAGTCGCTGTCCCTTCATGCCTTTTCCTCACCAACACACTCGTCTCAGACGATAGCTGATTGTATCTGTTCCGGGTTTGTTCTGTTGCTGGGTTTTGGGCCTAGCGGTTTTGCCGCCGCTCCCGAATTTCCCGAAGGACGCTGCCCGGGCAACTGGGGCGGGGGGTGGG
>JAAUUM010000235.1 GCA_012031565.1 Synechococcaceae cyanobacterium SM2_3_2 | reverse complement strand
TAGTATCTGGATACAACGTATTGGGCCGATATTGATTGAGAAGTAGTTGGGCAATTGAACACTTGAAACGTTTACGAAAATACCAGATACATTTGATGAGTAATCTGGTTGATCTCCAGAAAATGAACCACCACCACTACCGGCAGGGCCTTGTGCTCCAGTAGCCCCTGTTGCCCCTTGTGGGCCTGTGATATTGCCTATCACAGCCCAAACACTGGATCCCTTTTGGTACAGGTCACCATTGTTGGTGTTGATATACAGATCGCCTTCTCTACCATCTGCATTGTCAGGAACACCAGTGGAGGCAGAAATAGTGGCACCGCTGATTTGAGCCAGAGAAACTAAGTCAGTCCAAGTATCTGAGCCTTCAATCCTGGTTTGTAGAAAACCATCACTAGTTCTCAGCTCCACTGATGGGCCTGGGGCACCGTCCTGACCATCCGCCCCTGGGGGGCCAACGGGCAAGGCTGCCAGCTTGAAGAGCTGACCACTTCTGACCAAAAGGATTTGGTCAGTCAGAGAGTTGAAAGTCTGAGCAACGGTTAATTCTGTCGCAGGACGTGGAGTGAAAACCATGATTAGCCCTCGATAAGGTAAGTGTCATTGGCGAAAATCAGCACATTGTCGTTCTCATCCGCCAGAGCCACCACCTCACAGGGATCCGCAGTCACGATGGGAGTGAGGATGCCCTGAAAGAGATTGCTCTGGCAGCGATAGGTTGAGTAATTCCACGGGATCGCGGCTCGAATCTCCAGTCGCCGCTTGCCATTGGCAAAGAAAGCATTGGGAGGGAAGAACAGACTGACTCGCTCCTGTTGCCCCCTAGTCAGGGTAAAAGTCTCTATCTGGATGGCACACCAAGCGGCCAGCTTTGCCCAGGAGGGCTGGACAAAGGGCCACTGTTGCAGGGGATAGGGATTCAAGCCTGTGGCCGGGATGGTGGGGATCCCGTAGGTCAGCGGCGAGGAATCAAAGTTCTCCACCACCGTGACCAAATCCCAGTAGAACTCAATGGCTGCTGCCTCATCGAAAGGGAGATCCAATTCAATCTCCAACGGCCCCTGGCGACGGGCCACCATCCGCACCGGATTGGCACGACGGTAGATATTGTCAGCAGAGAGCTGAAGAGATTGAAGCTGGAGCACATTGGCGCAAAGAATCAACACCCTGGCATGAGTGTCGAATCCCTTAGCAATCAATTGGGCAGCATCAGTGGGGAACAAAACAGTTAATTGAAACTTATAGAATCCTAACTCACCCATAAGTTTTTCTTATATTTGTGCAGCATCTAAGTGGAAGCAAGTCAGTTAGTCGAAACTTATCAATATGAAGACTGCACATAAGTTTTTGTTATTGCCTAAATCTTTGACTAAAATACAGCCTTACTCAACCATGTCTAGCCTGTTCTAGCCAACACCCATAAGATTGGGATCCAAAGAAAAACCCGCTTGTGAGGCGGGCTTTATGGCTCTGTGAGCGGGTTTAATTAAATGCCAGGAACCAGACTTGAACTGGTGACACGAGGATTTTCAGTCCTCTGCTCTACCAACTGAGCTATCCCGGCTTATTTCAGTGGTATTTGATAATAGACCCAAAGAGCCACTCAATGCAATAACCTCTAAACCTTAAAAGTGAAGCATCCTGAACTCTCCTCACACAGGTCTCACCATCCTCCTGTTGGTCAGCAAGCAACTAGTGTTTTGATCGGGCTCTACTCAAATGGCACAATGGATCCCTGCCTGAGATGAATCCAGCCCCTCAACAACATCTGCTCAATCTATTTAGGCTTGGCCTATCTAAGGTTGGCACTCCTCCCGTGGGTGGCTCAGGATCATTTATTTTGCCGTAAAGGATTGCGTACCATGTCCCTGGGATCCCCGATCAATCAACCATCAACACCTCCTCAGCCCATTCATGTGATCGGAGGAGGGCTGGCTGGAACAGAGGCCGCTTGGCAAATTGCCGCAGCAGGGTTGGATGTCATCTTGTGGGAAATGCGTCCAGTGCGTCAGAGTCCGGCTCATCACACCGACCACTTGGCAGAATTGGTGTGCAGCAATTCCTTTGGGGCCTTGGCCAGCGACCGTGCCCCCGGCCTACTCAAAGCCGAAATGAGACAACTGGGATCCATTGTTATGGAAATGGCTGACCGTCATGCGGTTCCGGCAGGAGGAGCCCTAGCCGTGGATCGAGGGGTTTTTAGCCAAGCCCTGACCGAAACCCTGGACAATCACCCTCGCATTACTCTGAAACGAGAGGAAGTTAGCCAGATACCCGATGGCATTGCGGTGCTGTGTACAGGGCCATTGACCAGCGATCCATTGGCGGATGCATTGCGAAAGTTGACGGGGTTGGAGTACATGAGCTTCTTTGATGCTTCCAGCCCCATCGTCACGGGCGAGTCGCTGGATCAAGAGATTGTGTTTCCGGCATCCCGCTATGACAAAGGGGAAGCCGCCTACCTCAACTGCCCGATGACAGAGGCGGAATATGACCAGTTTTGGCAAGCTCTGACCAGTGCGGAACAGGCTCCCCTCAAGGACTTTGAGCAGGAGGAGCGCAAGTTCTTTGAGGGCTGTTTACCGATTGAGGAAATGGCTCGGCGGGGCCGCGATACTCTCTGCTATGGCCCTCTCAAGCCTGTTGGACTTCGGGATCCCCGCACAGGCGACAGACCCTTTGCGGTGGTGCAGTTGCGGCAAGAGGATAAGGCGGGCCAGTTGTGGAATATGGTGGGCTTCCAAACCAACCTGCGCTGGGGAGAGCAAAAACGGGTCTTTCAGCTCATTCCTGGCTTAGCCGACGCTGAGTTTGTGCGGATGGGGGTGATGCACCGCAATACTTTCTTGAATGCACCTCAGCTTTTGGATCCCACGTTGCAGTTTCGCTCTCGGCCCGGTTTGTTTGCCGCCGGTCAGTTGGTGGGCACTGAGGGCTATGGCTGTGCTGCGGCTGGGGGATGGCTGGCGGGCACCAATGCCGCTCGCTATGCCACCGGGCAGCCGTTGATTGAGTTGCCGATTGAGACCATGATGGGATCCCTGTTTGCTTTTATCAGCAGCGCCGATCCGAAGCATTTCCAGCCCATGCCCGCCAACTTTGGCATCATCCCCCGGTTGGAGGGCAAAAAGGTTCGCGGTAAACGGGAGCGATATGGGCAGTATCGAGATCGGTCTTTTCAAGCCTTAGCAGCCACAGGTCTGGTGGTGAAGCCAGAGCCAGAAACACCAGAAGTGGCCTGATATCTAAAAGCCTGATATCTAAACGCCTGATATCTAAACGCCTGATATCTAAAAAGAGACCTCCCAGCAGGTTGGGGTGAAGCAGTAAACTGGGATCCATCTGTTTGGGAGTGAAAGACCTCACACTTGAAGACACTGGTGCTGGGTTTAGGACGGGCGGGCTCCGCTGCCGCTCACCTGTTGCGAGTTTTGGGTCACGAGGTCTGGGTACAGGATGAACAAGATTCAGGATCCCTGGCAGCCCAAGCTCAGGCGCTGCGACAGCAAGGGATCCAGGTGGTTTTGGGGCAATCTTTTGTCTGGCCAAATGGGACTGGAGAAGCCGAGAGACCCCAGACCGCTTTCCCTCCCGAGCAGATCGTGGTCAGCCCAGGGATCCGCTGGGATCACCCGTTTCTAGCGCAGGCCCGCGATCGGGGCATCCCGGTGGTGGGGGAGGCCGAATTGAGTTGGGCATCCCTGCGGCAGTTACCGTGGGTGGGGATCACGGGCACCAATGGTAAAACCACCACCACGGCTTTGATCTCCGCCCTATTTGAGGCCGCGGGTCAAGTGGCTCCCGCCTGTGGCAACATTGGCTATGCCTTGGGGGAGGTGGCGGTGGCGGTGCAACAAGGGCAGCTTAAGCCAGATGCTGTGGTGGCGGAGCTGAGTAGCTACCAGTTAGAAGCCGCGGAGACCATCGGGGCGGGGGGCATCGCCGTCTGGACAACCCTCACCCCCGACCATCTCGAACGCCATCGCACGGTGGAGACCTATGCCCAGATCAAGGCCAGTCTGCTGGAACGGGCAGGTTATCGCGTCATCAATGGGGATGATCCTTATCTCTATCCCTTGCGTCAGCGCTGGCCCGATACCCTCTGGACATCAACCCAGGATCCCACCGCCCCGATTCGGATCCAAGCCGGTCGCCTTTGGGTGGAGGATCGGGCCATTGCAGAGGTGCAGCCTTTTCTTGACCGGATGCCGGGATCCCATAATCTGCAAAACCTGTTGATGGCGACGGCGGCGGCGGTGTGGGCGGGTCTGGATCTAGCGGCGGTGCCTCAGGTGATTGAAACCTTTCCGGGGATCCCTCATCGACTGGAGCGGGTGCGGGAGTTGGCGGGGATCCGCTTTCTCAACGACAGCAAGGCCACCAACTATGATGCCGCTTGGGTGGGGCTATCTGCGGTGCAGGCTCCGGTGATCCTGATTGCCGGAGGTCAGGCCAAGCAGGGGGATGACACCGCTTGGTTGGAGCTGATTCGGGCCAAGGCTGCTGCTGTGATTCTGATTGGGGATGCGGCGGAGTCTTTTGCAGCCCGCTTGGAGCGGATCCACTATACTGACTACCAATTGGCCCACACACTAGATGTAGCGGTGGAACAGGCTTGGTGTCGGGCTCAGCAGCTCGTCAAAGCGGCTTTTGCTGTTACTCCGGTCACTGTCTTGTTCTCGCCCGCCTGTGCCAGTTTTGACCAGTACCCCAATTTTGAATGCCGTGGCGACCATTTCCGAGCCTGCTGCCAACAGTTGGATCCCTGTGGGACATCAGACCTGGGGGCTTGAAGCCCGTCTATTGCGGTGGCTGACGGTGACCTGGATCGCGATGGGGCTGGTGATGCTGTTCTCCGCCTCCTATCCCTTGGCCCAGCGGATGACGGAGGATGGCTTTTACTTCGTCCGGTTGCAATTGATGTGGGTAGCTCTAGGATCCCTGATCGCCTGGATCCTCGTGCGGATCCCGATGCGGATCTTGCTCAAACTGGCACCACTGTTTTTTATGGTCGGGCTGAGCTTGGTCATGGCCACCCATGTGCCGGGATTGGGGGTGCAGCGCTTGGATGCCACCCGCTGGCTCAAATTATTGCCTTTTTTGCCCACCATTCAGCCCTCCGAGTTCCTTAAACCTGCCCTGGTGCTCCAAGGGGCGCTGGTGTTTGGCACCTGGTTTCAGCGGTCGATGCCCTATCGGTTGATGTGGTTGTCCCTCTTTGGGGTGGCGTTGCTGTCGATCTTGACCCAGCCTAATCTGGGCACCACCGCCATCTGTGGCCTGACCCTGTGGATAATGGCCTGGTTGGGGGGCTTGCCGATCTTGACCTTGTTGGGGGCGGCAGCGGGGGGGGCGGGCTTAGCCATCGGCAGCATTCTGGTCAAAGACTATCAGCGCCGGCGCATCCTGGCCTTTTTCGATCCC